>JAJYBV010000140.1 GCA_021778805.1 Chloroflexota bacterium
TCTAAGTGATCCGCAAGATTGGTACAGGTATGATTGTTTGGTGTGCTCACTAAATAGCTGACATATTGTTGGAGAGTTATCATATTCTCTTCTTCTCGCAAGTAACTAGCCAAAAGCGAAAGTCCTACAAATAATATATGGAGTGCCAGCATTGGTATATCTGATATCTGGACCTATACATCGCTTGATACGAAACAGATATATCAAAACATCATTGAAGGTGGTTCAGTAGTTGTTTATATAAGATATTCACTCACAGCCATAGGAGGGGCTTCAATATTAATTTTTGAAGTTGGGCCAAGTCAACTCTCACCGTTAGGCGATTTTGAAGGTTGGCCCTATTCGTGCGCAGAATTATCTGTGCTTTGGCCTTCGGAACTGCCGGATATTCGGCAATCAATTATATACACTAAAGCGGAAAGCGGCATTTATGGCTGTATATTCTGGATTGATTTTGTTTCCAACGCATCATCAGCCATCAATACAACAAAGACCAAGCCACAGTTCCTTATAAAATTTGGGGTGCTTTTGGCGGCAAACGCTGAAGCGCATACACTCTTTCCGCAGCTTCCTCAAGCGTCGACGCTGGAGGTTCAGGAAGCAATACAAAATAATCAATGTCAGCTAACTCCGGATGGCTGCTAATTCTTCGCCAATTTAAACGTAAGCGCTGAAGTGAAGGCGGCGCTTGCAGTCGTCTAATTTATTTTACTACTCAAGGGGTACTAAAAGCTCCGCGTAAGAGGGACGTACACCACATGGCGCTGGTCTTTTATATGTAAAAAGGGACAAGTAATACGTAACATAGGATACAAGGGCGACCTTTGTGGTCGCCCTTGCTGCCCAGCATTCAATATTTTCTTGGGGAATAAAAAAATAATATTTTTGGGGACACCCCAATCCCTGCGTAATGGGCATCCGCCCCTTACGAATCCCCTGCATATGCGCCGCCCCTTTTGGGCCGATTATTTTTAAGCCATTTTGCCGCACACTTTGGACTATAGTACTTGCATTACTTTCACTCAATAAATTATACTGTACCTAAACAGAATAAAATTGTCCGGAAAAATTACTCCAAAACACTGCGCTGCAGAAAGCCGCGGGTTGTGAAACGCGGCGCGCAGTTTGGATGACATATCGCTTCCGGGATACACCCATATTCGCAAAGGGTATGGCGGTTCACCCGTTATCGTGAAACAGCGTAATGTTTACGCGCAATGAAGTGAGTCATATTTCCGGTTTTTTTACACTTACCGAAGGCATAAAAAGCAAACAACAACTATATTTTCTATATATTATTGCTTGTTTGCCCCGCTTTCAGTCACAGTTTTGCTAGGGAGCATTCCCCGCATACAAAAACTTGATATGGCTAAACGGGGTGGCGCCGCGGGAAACTTACTTATCCCGTCCCCTTGTATAGGGGGCGGTTTTTTTTATGCAATTTCGGTTCAAGGAGCAGGGCAACAATGACAGCCGCAACAAAATCTAAACCTAAAAAAAACCTAAAAGTTCACCAGCCATTTAAACAGGTTACACCGTTAAATAAGCTGGATTTTCCTAAAATGGAACGCGATCTGCTGCGCAGATGGTCACAGCGCGATATCATGGCAAAATATTTGCGCCGCAATGAACACGCAACAGAGCGATTTAAATTTATTGACGGCCCCATTACGGCAAATAATAAAATGGGTGTTCACCACGCATGGAACCGCGCGTATAAAGATATGTATCAGCGGTTTAACACCATGCTGGGTAAAAAACAGCGCTACCAAAATGGCTATGATTGCCAAGGCCTTTGGGTAGAGGTTGAAGTTGAAAAAGAAAAAGGCTTTAAAAGTAAACGCGATATCGAAGAGTTTGGAATCGATAATTTTGTAAACGCCTGCAAAGCGCGGGTGCAAACATTTGCAAACATTATCACCGAACAATCAAAACGATTAGGTTACTGGACCAATTGGGATAATTCCTACTTCACCATGTCTGAAGAAAATAATTATACCATTTGGAAGTTTCTGCAAGTGTGCAATGAACGCGGCCTTATTTACAAGGGACGTGATTCGATGCCATGGTGCCCGCGCTGCGCAACAGGCATTTCCGATATGGAAATTAATGAAGGACGCAAAACGGTGCAGCATACTTCGGTATTCGTGCGGTTTGCGCTGAAACAGCGGCCAAATGAATATCTGCTGGTGTGGACCACTACCCCATGGACTCTTCCCGCTAATGTAGCCTGCGCTGTTAACCCCGATCTGCAATACGCCCGGGTAGAACAAGATGGCAGTGTGTACTATCTGTGCAAAGATCTCGTTCCAAAATTGGAAAAATTGCGCGGCCACACAAAAGGCGCATTTACTGTAACAGATGAGCTTCCAGGATCTGCCATGGTTGGCTGGGAATATGAAGGCCCGTTTGATGATTTGCCGGCGTGGAGTGAAAAACCTTTTTATGCCGCCGGTGTTACACCAAAAGAAAATCCGTACACACATTATGTTGTCGCTTGGAGCGAAGTCGCCGCAACAGAAGGCACTGGCATTGTGCATATCGCCCCGGGCTGCGGCCGCGAAGACTTCTATTTAGGAAAAGATGAAGGTTTGCGGCTGCTGGCGCCAATTGATGAAAGCGGTGAGTATACCGCGGAATATGGCTGGCTTGCAGGCAAGTTTGTAAATGATGTTCGCAGAGAAATCTTTGACGCTTTAAAAGCGAAAGAACTTTTTTATACTACCGAGGTTACTACACATGTATACCCGCATTGCTGGAGATGCGGTACTGAATTGGTGTTTCGGAATGTTGAAGAGTGGTTTATTTCTATGGGGCCGCATAACAACCCGGAACGCAAAGGCTTGCGCTATGAAATTATGGACGTTGTCAGCAGTATCCGCTGGATTCCAGATTTCGGATTAGAGCGCGAAATGGATTGGCTGCGCAACATGGAAGATTGGATGATTTCCAAAAAACGCTATTGGGGCTTAGCTTTGCCGATTTATGAATGCTCCGCTTGCCACACTTTTGAAATTATTGGCAGTGAATCTGAATTAAAAAATCGCGCGGTAGAAGGCTGGGAATTTTTTGAAGGCCATACGCCGCATCGACCATGGATCGACGCAGTAAAGATTGCTTGCCCTCATTGCGGCGCAGTTTGCGAACGTATTAAAGATGTTGGCAATCCATGGCTGGACGCCGGCATTGTTCCATATTCTACACTGCATTACCGCGATAATCCGGAGTATTGGAATGATTGGTTTCCCGCAAATTTTATTACCGAAAGTTTTCCGGGACAATTCCGCAATTGGTTTTATTCTATGCTGGTAATGTCTATTGTGTTAGAGCATCGCGCGCCGTTTGAAACAGTGCTTGGATTCGCTTCGGTTCTTTCGGATAAAGGCAAACCTATGCACAAAAGCGACGGCACCGCTGTTTGGTTTGATGAAGCTTCGGAACGCATTGGATCTGACACATTGCGCTGGCTGTTTATGAGCCAAAATCCTGAACAAGATGTTTGGTTCCCGCTGCTGCCGACTATGGATGAGATGAGCGACGCCCAAAAAACGAAGAAACCGGTTCGGCTGAATGATAAGTGGATGCAGGTGCGCAGTTCTCTGGATAAAATTTGGAATGTATACTACTTCTTCGTGACTTACGCAAATATCGATCAGTTTGCGCCGGGAAAACTTGTTGTTCAACCAGACCATTTAACGGAAGTGGATCGCTGGATTTTGGCGGAATTGCAAGAAACAATCCGTGAAGTTACTGATGGCTTAACCGTATTTGACAGCCGCAGGGCAACAATTGCGCTAAGTGATTTTATTGAACAGCTTTCTAACTGGTATGTGCGCAGAGTGCGCCGGCGTATCTGGAAAAATGGGCTGGATTACGATAAGGCAGCGGCTTATGAAACAATGTATACGGCGCTGCTTACAATCAGTCAGCTGATTGCCCCCATAACACCTTTTATTGCCGAAGAAATGTATCTAAACTTAACTCGATCTCATAAGAAACCAGAGATTCACGAATCTGTACATTTAGCCGATTGGCCCAAAGTGAATGATTTGTATGTAAACCAATCCCTGCGGGAAGAGATTCGTTTAGCGCAACGGGTTGTTAACCTTGGAAGATCTGCGCGCGAAACAGCGAAAAAGAGAGTTCGCCAACCATTGCAGGCCATATATGTTCGTATTGATGAATCGAAACGCGCACGGCTTCTCGATTTATCCGAGCAGATCTTGGAAGAGCTGAATATCAAAGAGTTGAAGTTTTTAGACGCCGACAGCGCTATGCTCCAAGCGCAGGTAAAGCCAAATATGGCAGCGCTGGGACAAAAATATCGCCAGCAGATGCGCGGGATCTTAGAAGCCTTGAAGTCTGCCGACGGCGCAGCCGCAATGAAACTATACACAGAAGGGCGGTTGCCGATTCACTTGCCGGATGGCGCGGCGCTGGAGCTGAACACTGATGAAGTTTCGGTTGGATTTACAGCGCGCGAAGGATTTATTGCCGCTGAAGATAACGGGTTAGTGGCGGCGCTGGATATTACCCTTACCCCCGAATTAGAGGCCGAAGGGTTGGCGCGGGATCTTTCGCATTACATCAATTCAGCGCGTAAAAACGCTGATTTGGCGATTGAAGACACCATCGATACGACGCTTGCGGTTGACGACGCTTTCAAAGCGCTGCTTGGCAAATATACCGAATATATCTGTGAAGAAACGCTGACGAAAAAGCTGAAATTTATTCGACTGGGAGCTAAAGCGCCAGTGGCAGACTATACGGAAACATTTGCGGCAGATAGGCTGGATGGGCACGAAACAGTAGTATATATCACCCGCGTCGCGGAATCCGGCAAATGACGCAGTTGATTTAAATTAATTTGTGCAAGTCAGACCTGCAAAAGAGAATATACGCCTTTTTTGCAGGTTTTTTTATGGATTGGTAAGCAAACCATATATTTTTACCCGGATTGCCGTGCAAAAAACACACAATATATATCACTCAATTACAGGATCATCTCCAAAAAGAACAAACACCAATCAGCGAAATTTTGTCAAGACAAAATTTCGCTCACATTATACACTTTATAAGCGGCCGATCAAATTTTTTTCATATCTGTTCGTATAGGTTGTTTAAACAATAGTATTGTGAAGGTG
>JAJYBV010000049.1 GCA_021778805.1 Chloroflexota bacterium
AAACCCCGCGCAAGGGGCTATCGCCCCTTACGAATCCCTGGTTACGCAGGTATATCTTATCCCTCTTTCATTGTTAAAGTTCATCATCGTGTGGTGTTCGTTTCGTGGCCGCGCGGTACACAAGCGCTGCCCCATTGCGCTTGTTTTAATATAATCACCTCGCGGTACACATTGAGGCAATGCAATCCGGTAGGGGCGACCCTTGCGGTCGCCCTTGCCACTCGGCCACCAATATTTCTTTGGGGAAATTTTAAAAGATGTTTTGGGAGGCGCCCCAAACCCCGCGCAAGGGGTATCCGCCCCTTACGAATCCCTGGCACCAGTTGTCAGGCACTGCGCTATTGCTGAAATAGCCATTCCTGGCTTTACCTCCTGAGTAGTTTCTGTACCGTAAATCTAAAATGTGAAATAATGTTGTAATTTTTAAAAATATTATTGTATAATTCAAAATATCACTCGTGTACTATCAGTGTATACATAGCGCGATGCTGTAAATTCGATTGTAGATTTGTCAATTCGCGTTTGTAAAATTATTCTAAAGAATACTGAATAAAGGTGAACCAATATGTCATATCTTTCTTCAAATGATGAGCAATTTCCACAAAATTCTGCAGAGAATCAATGCGACGTGAAGTTGCAGAATTTGTATACCATTATTGGAAAAAATTCCGCTCGATTATTTTTATATATGTTGAATGGAGATACGTTAAGCGCTGATAAGCTTTTCCATAGAACTTGGAACGCTATGTATACACTTATTCAGGAAGAACTGCCGGATGAGCAGTTAAAGAATTATTTTTACTCGCTTGCTATCTCTGATCTGCAAATGAATCGGCCTATTTTGGTAAAACGCAATACCATACCAATTGCTTCCCGATTATTATTTAATTATTCTGAACAACCGCTGCGCATTGCAAATGTATTGCTTTCGGCGCTAGCTGCCGAGGAAGATCGCTATATTTTCTTGCTGCAAATGGTCGATAATGTAAGCGCCGCAAATATTGGTAAAATTATGAATTTGCAAGAAAAATCAGTTGATAAAAAATTGACTGATAGCATAGAAATGATGATTCAGGTACTTGTGAAGCAGCGTTTGGCGGCCACCGATTTAGCCACGCCGCATCTGCGCACGTTGAACACACTTGCTGTTGCAATAAAAGAATCGCTTATTTTAAATCAATATCAAGACAAAAAAAATATTCGGCCATCGTGCCCTGAATGTATGCAGTTTAGCGATGCTTTGCGCCATTGTGATACTTGCCCGATTTCCGATGAAGATCTCCAAAAAGCTATTGCGCATATCCAAATATGCCAATCTGCCGGCAATACCAATTGGGTAAGTATCATACTGCATTCGGTTTTTACTGAAACCGCAATTGATGTAAAAGTACCGCCGAATAGTACTGGGCATTCTGTGCCGGAACCAACATTTATTTCTTTTCATGAAGAAGATAATGATGACATTGAAAATAATTCGATTTTGCTGATTCCTGCAAATGACGGAACTTTAAACGCCTATACCGCATTTAATATGACCGGGTTGGCGTCTATGACGCACAGCGAACGGCTGAATCAATCTTCGCTGTTTTTTTCGCGGATGCGGATGCCGGCTTTGGAACGTATTGATGTTTCAATAACGTGGTCATTCCGGTTTATTACATTTCCGGTATCTAACGCAACCAGCGCGCAAAAAAGAGTCTCATTTGTTGCAATCGCGCGTATTAGTCACTGGAGCAATGATGAAGATTACCTGAAAAATTTTGCAAATTATGTTGCTCAGCAGTTTGAAATGACCTTAAAAACAACCCTGACTTCCTTCCATTTCGTTCGCATGAACCAAACAGATATTGCTAAGGCGCTGAAACCGTTTGAGGTGAAAGATATGGTGGAGATTCGTCAGCGCTCTAATCAAGAGGGACTGCCGGAGCCGTTTCCCGGCATTGTAGATATCGACACGATTATTCAGCTGATGCGCCGGCAAAAAGGTATTTGCGCCGTCTCTTTTAATATTGATCCATTAAATGGCAAGCAATTTGAATATCAATTGGATAACCCCGACGCCGCCGTTTCCGGAGCTTTAGCAACTACACAATTTTCCGGCGGTTCGCAAAATGAAATTCTCGATCCCGCCACTGCGGGTTTGCTGAAAGCGCTGCGCCGGGAATCTTTAAAAACTAATGCGTTTCGCCTCGCGGTGCAGCTGGTTGGCGAAGAGCCGCTTGGCGACGCTTTAATTGTTGCGCTGCAAAGTGAAATTGGCTCCCCCGGTTCGCTGCGCGCTGAAATGATTTGGAAAAACCCGCTCAGCGGCATAGTCAATAACGCCGATGTAATTCGGCCGCGCACCGGCGCCGCCGATGGTACTTCTGAATTTGCCGCCGCTGTTAAATCTTTTGAAAAACTGGATTTTGCTTCGTGGACCGGTGATTCACATCGGATGCTGCCCTATAACGTGGTAGATTTAAATGAACTTTCCCGTATTGCCGCGCTTCCCAATAACACAAATTGGATTGATGAATATATTCCCGTAGCTGAATATCCCTATGCCTTTGTGGAGTCTGGCATACATTTAGGCGCAAACTATAATTTAGAGGAAAACCGGCGGGTTGTAATGCCTTTACCTTCTCGCGAGCGGCATATGTGGGTAGTTGGGCAAACAGGCACAGGTAAATCTACCTTTTTAATGAATATGATTATGCAGGATATTTATAATGGCTGCGGTGTTACTGTGATGGATCCGCATGGTGAATTAATTCGGGAAATTTTAGGGCGCATTCCCGCGCATCGCCTGCATGATGTCATTTTATTTGATCCGGCGGAGACCAACTATCCGCTTGGCGTTAATAATTTGGAATCGCAAACTGATGATGAACGCGCGCGCATTGTCAGCTCATTTATTGGCATGCTGCGCAAAATGTTTGATCCGAATACGTTGGGTATTGTAGGGCCGCGGTTTGAACACGCAGTGCGCAACGGTCTGCTGACTATTATGAGTGTCCCTACCGGATCTACCCTTGTAGAACTGATGCGTGTGCTAACGGATGATACCTATCGAAATTCGATTCTAAAATATGTGACCGATCCGCTTGTGATACGCTATTGGACTGACCAGGTCTCTCAAACCAATGATTTTCATCGGTCGGAAGTGCTGGATTATATCGTCAGCAAATTTGGGCCATTTGTAACAGATTATACGATCCGCCGAATTGTTGGGCAGATTCAAAATTCATTTAAGTTTCGCGATGCGTTTGATAAGCAGCGAATTATTTTAATGAGTTTGGCAAAAGGCCGGCTTGGCGCGTTTAACGCAAACTTTTTAGGGCTGATTATTTTGCCGATGATGTTGGGCGCCGCGCTTTCTCGCGTTGATTTACCGCCAAGTCAACGGAAAATCAACTACTTATATATTGATGAATTTCAAAATTACGCAACGGAAAGTTTAGCGCAAATGCTGGCGGAAACTCGGAAATATGGAGTTTCATTAGTTTTGGCGAATCAGCATGTGGGGCAGCTGACCGGTGAAATTCGCGACGCCGTCATTGGCAACGTTGGGAATATTGTATCCTTCCGCTTAGGCGTTTCCGACGCTGAGTCTATGGCGCGGATTTTTGCGCCCAGCCCGCTTGGAGCAGATCAATTTACGAATTTACCGAATTTTACAGCGTTTGGCAGGGTAATGGTCAATTCCGAACGTTCCCCTGTGTTTACCCTGCATAGCGATCCGCCGATTTTAAAATACAACGCAATGCGTGATTCCGAAGTTCGCGCATATAGCCGTATTTTGTATGGGCGAGACCGCGACGCAATAGATAAGGATATTTTAACGCGAAGCGGTATGAATGAACCGAAGGCGCAAGTAAAGCGTTTAAATCCATTTGGTTAAAACGCTTTGCGGCGGTGTTTATAAGCGCACATGGCGCCAACAATCAGTGAGATTTGTTGGCGCCGTCGGCTGCAGCGGAGGATTCTGCCTGCTTTTGGTCAATTCGATATTCGCGGATGATGATGTCATTCAGTTCATCCATAGAATTGGATGAAACACCTTTATCATAGGTAATTACTCCGCGCTGCAGCAAATTAATTCTGTCGCAAACTTCCAACACCTGCGCGTAATTGTGGCCGATCATGATAATGGCCACATTTTTTTTCTTCAAATTATTAATCAGCTCTAATATGGCGGCGCCTTCACGCGCGCCCATAGCGGCCAGCGGCTCATCAAGCAATAAAATTTTTGCGTTCATAAACAGCGCGCGCGCAATAGCGACAGCTTGGCGCTGCCCACCGGAAAGTTTCGAGACCTCTACATCCACTGAAGGAAGTTTGACGCCGAGCGTCAATAAAAATTCCTGCGCTTCACGCTTCATACGGCCGTTATCCAGAAACGGTGTGCCGCGAATGAGCAGTTCACGTTTCAAAAACATATTTTGAAATACGCTGAGTTCGCTGATCATAGCCAAATCTTGGTAGACTGTTTCAATCCCCAATGTTCTGGCGTAACTTACGGAGTGAAGATGTTTGAGTTCTTCATTTACATAAATAGCGCCTGAAGATGGTGAGGTATAGCCGGTCATAATTTTAATCAGGGTAGATTTTCCGGCGCCATTATCACCGATTAAGCCAAGCGCTTCTCCGTATTTTACCCCAAGTGAAACATCGCGCAAGGCGGTTACAGCGCCATAATTTTTAGAGATATGCTCTACGCGCAAAGCTGACATGTTCGTATCTGCCATATTAATTTCCCGCCTTTCGCAGCATTTGCAGCCGCACATTCAGCAGCATTGCAACTAAAATTGATATACCCAAAATTAAATCGAAGGTAAATGCGCTGATTCCCAGCAAAGTGAACCCATCTTTAATAATAGAAAGCACAATAACACCAATTAACGAACCGACTACGGTTCCCACGCCTCCGTTTAGCGCAGTGCCGCCGATTACCGCTCCTGCAATTGCCGAAAACATAATGGTAGATCCGCCCGCTAATGGGTCGATGGATGATATTCTGAAAGACGCAAGAATGCCGGAAAGGCCGCCTAAAAATGCAACAATAACAAAGTTGCCGATTTTAATAAGATTGGTGTTGATACCCACTTCTTTTGCGCCAACAATATTGCCGCCTGTTGCGAATGTATACATACCCCAGCGTGTTCTGCTCAGCACAAATTGCAATATAAATACCACAATTACCGTCCAGATAATCTCTGAATACGGGCCGTTGCCCATAATATTGACAATCTGTCCTGTGCCGGGAGTCAGTTCAGGAAATCCGTTTGAAATAGTTAAGGTTAATCCGTTAATAATGTATAAGGAACCAAGGGTTGTTATAAATGATGGAATACCCAGAAATACGGTAACTACCCCGTTCAGAAAGCCAATGAAAGCGCTGACCAGCAGCCCGGCTAAAATGCCTACAACTACCGGGTAATGATCTTGCACCGTAAAATACATGATAAAAGGCGCCAATGCATAAACATTGCCTACGGAAAGATCGATTTCACCTAAAATAAGCAGCATTACTTCACCGGCGGCGATTATAGCTGTTTCCGCGGTAAACTGATATAGGTTGATAATGTTGTCATGCTGTAAAAATACAGAGGTTTGCGATTCAAAGTAAATAATAAGCAATACACCAATGATGGCGATACTTGCTTCTCGCTGCTTTAAAAAAAACTGTGATACGGGATTTTGCGTTAATTGCCGCCGTAATGTAGATATTTGCGACTGCGATGTGTTTGATTGAGACATATTTGGAAGACTCCATGATATAGAAAAAGGTAGCCGCAAAATAGCGCCTGTCATTGGTTTGAAATGGCAGGCGCATTATTTACGCCTTTGCGCAAACCTAAACGTTCGAGCAGACAAAAAGTTTTGCTTGCTTTTCACCGCCAAATGCAGTTATGTATTGAGCAAAACTTTTGCTTTCGCAAGATATTATATCATAGACATAATATCAAATAACACGAATTGACGAACGCGAATCTTACGAACCGGAAATTACTTTTTCAGCGCTGGAACTGCCTTCAAAGCGTGAGGTTGTGTTCAAATACAAACCAACATTAGACTTTGTTACGAATAACAAGCCGGTGTCGGTGTCGCACGGGAACATTAACCCGCCGGAAAGTTTATACATAAACAACTGCATCATTGGATACATGCCTTGCAAATATGGCTGCTGATCGATGGTGAAATCGCAGAAACCTTCTTGAATTAACTGCAAGGTTAATGGCAGCAGATCGAATCCACCGGTGTGCACACCCATTGACGGCAGATTGTATTTTTTGGAAGTTTGCGCAACACCCTGTGTGCTGCCCGCGTCTACCGCGAACATGCCCTTCAAATTGCTGGAATGTCCCGTCCAATATGCGTCAATAATGGAAAGCTCACCATCCACTGTTGGACCGGAGGTAACTTCCACAAAATTAATCGGCGCGCCGGAAGCCTGAATTGCTGCTTTGGCGCCATCGATACGTGGCTGAATGTTTAACTGGCCGGGTGTGGCGATAAAACCAACAACGTCACCGGAGCCAACAAGCTGTACAATGCGGTTGCCCAGCTCTACGCCAGACTGATATAGATCTTGTCCGATATAGGCAAAGCGTTTGTTGTTGCTGGAAGCCGGAGCGTCGGCGTTATACGCAACAACTGGTATGCCGGCCTGAATTGCCGCTGCAATCGGCGCGTTAAACGCGGTTGGGTCTACAATTGTTGTGGCAATGCCGTCTACTTTGTTGGCGACTGCGGTGTTAATTGCATTTACCATATCGGAGACAACGCTGTTTTCAGACCCTGTCCACTGGAATTTGCAGCCAAGAAGCGCCGCGGCGTCTTGTATGCCATATTGTGTTGCAGTAAAGAATGGGTTAGTGGTTACGTGGTTGACAAAAACAAAGTTGTATTGCGGATGGGAAGGAAAATTCCCTTCAGATCCTGCTGCGGCGGCGGGTGTAGAACCGCACGCTGCCAAAAGCGCTGATAGCCCGACGCCGGCGCCAC
The DNA here is from genome assembly GCA_021778805.1 of Chloroflexota bacterium. Classification (GTDB taxonomy): domain Bacteria; phylum Chloroflexota; class Ktedonobacteria; order Ktedonobacterales; family JACDGC01; genus JAJYBV01. The sequence continues at coordinate 6,991 of JAJYBV010000049.1, forward strand.
CGGCGACTGCCGCTTGTTTTAAGAAGTTTCTGCGGCCGATAGGAGATTGTAAAAATTTGCCCATAGCGTTTTGTTCGTCCAAGGTTGTAGCCTCCATTGAATAATTTCTGCTTCGATTGAACCGCCGCCTTACGTTGGCGGCATACCGATACCATTTTTAAGGAAACGGTACCTGGCGCTGTGTACATGTGCTGCGATATTTCTTTACGCTTGCCGCTAGTTTCTGCTGTAAAATAAAATTTTTGAGTTCGATAGTTTCCGGCTCACAAACCGTGAATCGATAGGCGCGCGTATTTATTTATTTTATTGTCAATTTGTTTCGGCAGCGGCAATAAAATAATGTTGCGGCGCAATCGGTTTAGCAGAAAAGCTGCGTAAATAAAATATTGGGTCTCCTTTCTGATAGAAACAAAACATCTAGTTAAGCGCTTAAATCAATTATACAGCTTTTTAACCTGCTATACAATACTTTTTTTACCTTGTTTTAAAAATTGCTTACAACAGGTCTTTCGCCGAAATCAAAATATGTTTTTAATAACCACCAAAGTGAGGATTGGCCAGCGTTTACAGGCTCCGCTGCAAAAAGCGGCGGATATTTGCTGAATGCTCTATTTGGTTCGGCAAAAGTTTTTATTTGTATAAAAGGTTTATCGCTTGCACAAAATGAATGACGTGCGCTTAACGCTGAGATGACAGCCGCAATGTTCCAAAGGCGCGATCGATAACCATTGCAACAGCGCCCAGCGCAATTGCATTTTTATCCAGGTCGCCGGGGATAATGCGGGTTTTTCGCCAAGCAGTTTTCACACTGCGTTCCTCCGCTGTTCGGGCAATTGCGTCGATAAGCAGCGCGCCAGCGCGGGCAACACCGCCATCAAGAATAATAACTTCAGGATTAAATAAATTAATCAAACCGCCCAGCGCAATACCAATGTATTCACCTGCATGCACAAAAGCGCTTCTGCTGGTTTCGTCTCCGGCTAACGCTGCGGCAATCGCATCGGTAATATCGTGAATTTCGCTGCGCCGCAGCTGTTTTTGTGCAACACCGGAAATCGGCGCTTCAGAAAACCACTGTGATAGCCGCGACTCAGCAACAATTACACGCGCTGAAGCCAGCGACTCTAAACACCCAAAGTTGCCGCAGCCGCACTTTGGCCCGTTGGGATCAATGGTTACATGCCCCAACTCTCCGGCAGATCCACTGCTGCCGCGATAGACATTGCCGTCTATAATTAAGCCGCAGCCGATGCCGGTGCCGATTTTAACATACGCAAAATTATGAATATTTTTGCCGGCGCCATATTTGCTTTCGCCTAAAGCGCCTAAATTTGCGTCGTTATCAAGAAAAACCGGTATTTGAAATTCGCGGCTTAATTCAGCCACGATATCCGCGCCGTCCCAACCGGGCATATAGGGCGGGGATATGAGTTTGTGAGTAGAACTATCTAAGGGGCTGGGCACACCAACTCCTATACTGATAATATCTTCCCACGGCGCGCCAGACGCCGCAATAAATTGCCGCAATTCTGCAATAAGAATTGGAATGCATTGTTCTGGTCCCAGCGTAACATCAAACGGTCCGGAATAGTGCGCTTGAATAGCGCCATAAAGATTAGTAATTAAAAAGGTAAGATGCGAACGGCCGATATCTACACCCAATATTGCGCCTGCGTTTTCATTGAAGTGCACTAATATGGCTCTTCGGCCGCCGGATGGCGCCGCATCCAATGATTCGCCTTCGCGAACAAACTCTTCGTGCAGCAGCGCATCTATAATAGCGCTGACGGTTGTACGCGAAAGATCGGTCCGGCGGGCAATTTCTACCCGTGGCGCCGGACCGTTTTCACGTATCAGATTGAGGACGAGAGAGCGATTGTATTCCCGAACATTATGATAATCTACACCGTGTTCTTGTTGATTCTGCGCCAAATTACCATGCCTGGCGTTTAAATCAGCTTTTATTCGGTCTGCAGCATAGTTCATAGTTGTATGTTCCCGCGTTGAAATGAGCGGCGTCGCTCTGTATATCGTTCCCGCTGAAAAAATCATAACATATTTTGGGTATGTTAGTCAAGTGTATGAACTATGAAAATAAAAATCTGGTTTTTCTTATTCCTCTTTTTAGGCTTAGGCCTCTACGAAAAATTATGAGTTGGGAAGTTACCCAATTCTCCGGCAAATACAGGACGTTTGGACAGTATGCTTCGACTGCCCTTTTTGCCGATAACAAATGTATAGTGTTTTTGCCAAAAAATTCATCGGCAAATTTGCTAGAGGAAGAGAAACTCGCAAGGAGTCATTGACATGAACAACAGTACGACGGCAATCGCCGCAATCAATGTATCTGAGGAGAATCAAATGCGAGAGCGAGTCTGGGATCCTTTCAAAGTAGAATTCCCGAACGGCCTGATTGGCTGCCCGGAATGGCGTAATTTCATATTGCAGCCCTATCCGGCAGATAAACTAGGCGAATTAGTTTGTTTAGATGCGCAGGGTATCTCGATTGCGGTTGCAAACCCTGTTTGGCTGAAAGTGAATTATGACTTTGAATTGGATGAAAGTGATGTTGCGTTTTTGCAGCTTACCGATGTCTCGGAAGCTCTTGTTTTATGCGTTCTTACCCTGCAGCGGCAGCCGCCTGTTCTTTACGCGAACCTTGCAGGGCCGCTCATCATAAATATCAAGACAAAACTTGGGAAACAAATTGTTCTCAATGAGCAGGTCTATCCGTTGCGAACTCCGGTTCTTGACGGCCAATTTGCCAAAGAGTTTATTGAAATTCTCACCAGGCAACCGCTTGAGCATGAAACGAGCCAGCCCAATAACAATATTCCTTTTACAAGGAAAAAAGGAGCGTGACATGCTTGTATTACGAAGAAAAGCCAGTGAAGCAATTGTTTTAAATGGCGTTATCAAAATTTATGTGCTTGCTGTCGAAGGTGAGCGGGTTAAGCTAGGTATAGAAGCTCCGCCTGACGTAGTTATTGTCAGACAGGAACTGTTGGACGATATTTCCAACGAAAATCATTTAGCAGGTTCATTCCGCGCGCCTGCTCGTTTGGCGCCGCGGCCGCAAAATCAAGATCGAACCGGGCAGCATAGAGACTTGCAAGCGCTGCTTGACAAAGCTTTATCTGCAGATGAAAACAGCGCGGCATTGCCGACGCAAACACAGTCCCAGCCCGTTAAATCTGCCGGCGCGCGTCCGATTATTATATCAAGGGATCGCTAAGCGGAAGTGTGCTTGAACTGGTTTCAAACAGAACAGATCAGCGCCTTTCGATTGCCGGGTGGCATGGCTGCCAAGCTGATCTTTTTATTTCCGAAGGGAGAATGACGCAATCATGAGTACACCGATTTCGTCGAGTACATCCGGATCAACCGGAAGCTCTTCTACAACTGGAACATCTTCCGGTTCAACCGGCTCGACATCATCATCATCGTCATCAGCGCAATTAGGCCAATCTGCGCTTGCTCCGCCACTGCAATTTTATGGCTTGGTAAGCGGCATGAACTCCGGCGCAATTATTAATCAGTTGCTGACGATGTTCAGTTTGCCGATGACACAAATACAACAAGATCAAACGACTTTATCTACCCAGCAATCTGCGTGGCAAGATATTCAAACGCAGATGAATGCGCTGCAAACTGCAATCCAAAATTTGCAGGCGCCTGCCGCTGTGGCAAACACCAGCGCCACAGTAACTCCGCCATCCGGCTCTACCACTGCGGCGGTTTCGGCTACTTCTAGCGCTTCGGCGGCTCCGGGAACGTTTACGGTGAATGTGCAAAGTTTAGCGACAACCGGAACCCTTACCAGCGGATCTTCCGTCAGTTCCCTTATTACACAAACGGCGGCTACGAATACAGCTTTGGTAAATTTGGGGCTGGGTATTCCAGCAACTACGGGTGTATTTACCATTAACGGAACACAAATAACGGTAGACAGCCAAACTACTATGTTGGGCAGCTCCGGTTCCGATAGTATTCAGGCAAAACTTGCTTCCGCAGGGGTAACATTAACCCCAACAATCAATGGCTCCAGCCAAGTTACCGGCATAACAATAACTTCCGCCACACCAATTCAGCTTGGAGCCGCTTCAGACACCAGCAATGTGCTTTCCGCATTGCATTTAACTTCTGCTGTGCCAACCGGCGGCGGAACAAGCATTGCCAGCAACGGCTCTATTAACGGCATAAATTTAGGCACATCTCTCAGTTCCGATAGTTTTGCCGGCGGCGCTGTGACCAGCGGCACTTTAAATATTAACGGCACAGCTATCAGTTATACCGCTTCTACCGATACGCTGGGGTCACTCATCAGTAAAATAAATTCCTCTGCGGCTGGTGTAACTGCAACATATGATCCGTTAAGTGATAAAATTTCCCTTACCGCAAATTCTACCGGTGGTGGTGGCATTGCTGTATCAGATTCTGGCGGCGGTAATATTTCGAGCATTTTAGGGCTAACCGGTGGCGTTTCTAATCCGGGGATGCCGGCAGAATTTACCATTAGCGGCTATAACAACGGCAGCATTATCGCCAGCCAATCTAACACCGTAGCTAACGTCGTACCCGGTGTTACTTTAAATTTGCAAAATACATCTCCTTCCATGACGCAAAGCGGCGCAACGACGGTAAATATTCAACCCAGCACAACTTCGCTGACTACGTCATTACAGTCGTTTGTAACGGCGTATAACAATGTGATTGATACGGTTAATAAATATAGCCAAATATCTATGAGCAATGGCTCTGTATCTAATTCCGGTGTTCTTTCCGGTGATCCCAACTTGCAATCTTTGCTGGTGCAGATGGACCAGATTGTGAATGACACTACGGTTTCCATTAACGGCAACTCTTATTCACTTTCTAATTTAGGTATCAGCACCGGTATACCAGGCACATACTCTGCCGGACAGGTTCCAACGTTAGATCTTAGTTTTAATGCTTCAACAGCGCAATCTGCGTTAACATCTACTCCAACGCTGGGGCAGGCGTTTATTGGAAATGGTTCTATATCCAGCCAAAGCGGCACCTTGTTTCAAAATTTGAACAATCTTGTCAATACGTGGACAGCTCCGCTGGGCATAATCGGATCATCGATAGATTCACTGACAACGCAGTTTGCAAATGATAGCCAGCAACTGCAAAATTGGCAGACGATGCTGCAGCAGCAGCGGCAGTATTATACATCGATGTTTACAAATATGGAGTCTACTTTAAGCCAATTACAGGCTCAGGGCAATACTCTTAACACCTATTTGAACTCGATAACTGGGTCGACCTCGTCATCGTCAGGTTCATCGTCAGGATCCAGCTCATCAAAAGGTTGATCGTTTCAGATTGGTTTTTAAATACTTGCTGCGTGCGCAGTAAAACAGAGCAAGAGCGGCCCATTGGGCTGCTCTTGTTTGGTGTTTCTTGCTTTTAATGACTGGGTACATCCCCAAAGTGCGTGATTTCTTGCGTAAACACCCGATGCATGTCATGATGAGCATGTACAAAATTTTTCAGGATTGTATTGCTATGTATGAAGTTCGGATAATCGAAGATCCTATTCAGTGGAATGATTTTATTAAAACAGCTAAATATGGGCATTTATGCCAAACATTTGAATGGCCGGATCACGGTGAAATTGTGGGGCTGCGGCAGAAAGCGTTGCGAGTGGGTTTGTTGAAAGATGGCGCGCTTGTTGGCGCTGTGCTGCTTTTAGCCAGCCCGGCCGGAGGATTGCCCGGGCATATTTTTTATGCTCCGCGCGGCCCGGTGGTAGATTCACTTGAAGGCCCGGAATTAGGTGAATTGATGCGTGGCGCCGCAAAAATAGCGCGTTCGCATGGTGGGGTTGCATTGCGGATTGAGCCGCACATTGCCGAGGACGATCCATTATGGCGGGCGTATTTTCAGCGGCTAGGATTTCATGAAACTGATTCGGTTATTTATTTGCGCAATACATGGATATTGGATATTCGCCCGCCGGAAAGCGAGTTGTTGGCTGGCATGAAGATGACGTGGCGTTATAATGTTCATTTTGCGGAGCGAAAAGGTGTTGTGGTACGTCAGGGCACAACCGAAGAAGATTTTCAGCGATTTTATGAATTGCAAACGGAAACATCGCAGCGCGAGCATTTTTATCTGTACCCGCCTACTGTGTTTCGCGATATGTTGGCGCACTATTCGGCAGAGGCTGCGCGCGAACGGCATACGGCTGAGCTGGTTTTACTTGTGGCGGAATATCAAGGGGAGATAATCGGCGCAACTACGGAAGCATTTTTTGGCGCCTATGCGCTAAGCATGCACACAGGACTTTCCGACTTGCCGGCGCACCGCAAAGTAAAGCCAAATTATTTAATGCAGTGGGAATGTATAAAACTGGCCAAGGAGCGTGGGTGTTCCTATTATGATTTTCGCAATATTCCCGAGAAACTAGAGCCTGGCCAGCCGATGTATGGTGTTTATGAATTTAAGCGCGGATTCGGTGGATTTATGCGCCGTATGGCGGCGACGATGGATTTGCCGCTGAATCCGCTGCTCTATTACCCTTATGTGTGGATGACGAATGCGCGCAATAGTTTACGAAATCGTCAAACAGTTTCGGCTCCTGCAGGGGGTGGCTCTGCCGGACCCGATTCATCTGCGGCAGCGCCTGCTGCGGAAGATTGATCAACAAATACGCGCAGTTCGTCGCGTGCTTGCGTAATAATTTTCAGCAATTGGCTCAGGCGTTCCGGATTATTGTGAACACTTTGAAGTGCGCGGCGCATGTAAAACATAATTTCAGCGGCGTTTTCAGCCAGCGGCTGGAATTCCGGCGCCGCATGCCTGAAAAATTTGCGGAAATCTTTACCCGGGCCTGGCCTGCCTTCAAATGATTCTTCGTGATCCTCAAAATCATGATGCCCATGGTGTTCGTGCCGCCCTTGCGGATCATGATGGAATGGGGGTTCGCCCCAATGGCCAAATTCACGCATATCGCTTTGGTGTTCTTGCAGCGCAGTTTTACCGGCGTCTGTAATGGTATATACCTTTTTTCCATCAGTTATTGCGGAAACTGCCCATCCGCGATCTTCCAGCAATTGAAGGGTTGGATATACGATTCCGGGGCTTGGCGAATAAAATCCATTAAAGCGGTCTTCCAACGCTTTAATCAGTTCATAACCATGTTGTGGATGGTCGTTTAATAAATGCAGCAGCAAATATTTTAAATCGCCTCTGCGCATTGTGTGCGGTCCCCTTGGGCCAAATCCCCCCGGTCCCATCGGGCCGAAACGGCGCATAAAAAATGGGGGGAATTCAAAACTGAAATCTGGTCCATGTCGATGATGCGGGTGATCATCAAACCCATCATCGGAGTGATTAAATGTAAATCTCATCGTAATTGTTCCTTTAACGCTCTTAGAAGAGCGTCCTTTTTATTTGTATTGATATATCAAAAAGATATATCTAATTAATAAGATATATCTTTATTTTGAAATTGTCAAGATCTTTTACCCTATTTTTTCGAAAATGGGGAAATGTAAAAGGCGGCGTTTTTGCGGTCGACTGTGTACTATGCGGCGTACACAACCAGGGATTCGTAAGGGGCGGCAGACCTTTGCTCGGGATTTGGGGTGTCCCCAAAAAATTATTATTTTAAACAATATTCTCAGAGCAATATTAGTAGTCGGGGGCAGCAAAGGCGACCGCAAGGGTCGCCCCTACCGGATTGCATTGCCGCATGTGAACCGTGCGGCTCTGTATCTTTTGTGTTATGAGGAACTTGGGCCTTTTTTTCAGAGTTGATAGGTTTAGATTACTGAAAGCCCCATAATTTTTTGTATGTATTTAAAAACTCCAAAAACTTTCTTTGTTTAAAAAGAATAGCGCTTTTCAATCTCAACGCTAAAAAATCATTTGGGTTTAACGCCAGCGCTGAATTAATGCAGGTTAAAGCCTCTGTTCGCTGATGCAAATTGTCAAGCGCCATGGCTTTGCTGTACCATGCATTTATATTTTTTGGATCAATCTCCAGCGTTTTATCATAACAGGCAATGGCGTCTTGGTATTGTTGTAACGCAGTGAGAGACCGCCCTTTGTTATTCCACGCATAAACAAATTTTGGATCTGTTTCCAGCGCATGATCATAACAGGCAATGGCGTCTTGGTATTTTTTAAAAGCAACCAGCGCGACCCCTTTATTATTCCAGGCATAAGCAAATTTGGGATCAATCTCTAATGTTTGATCATAATAGGCTATAGCCTTCTTGTATTGTTTTAAGGCAGCAAATATCCATCCTTTGTAGTTCCATGCACGAACATTGGTTGGATCAATCTCCAATGCTTTATCATAGCAAGCAATGGCGTCTTGGTATTGTTTTAAATTAGCGAGGACACTCCCTTTACTATTCCATGCATAAGTAAACATTGGATCTGTTTCCAGCGCATGATCATAGCAAGCAATGGCGTCTTGGTATTGCTTTAAAGCTGCAAGAGCAATACCCTTGCTATTCCACGCTTTTGAAAAATTGGGGTCAAATTCCAGCGCTTTGTCATAGCAAGCAATGGCGTCTTGGTATTGCTTTAAAGCTGCAAGAGCAATACCCTTGCTATTCCACGCAGATCTGAAATGAGGGTCAAGTTCCAAAGCGTTATTGATATATTGCAGCGCAAGTTCATCTTGCTTTAAATCAAGATATACATTTCCGATACCAACCATGGAGGCAACAGAATGAGGATCTATCGCTAAGGCTTGAGTAAAACAGGCAAGAGCGTCTTGAAATTGAGAAAGGCTTTTCAGCGCCATGCCTTTGTTATACCAAGCGGCAAGATGACGATCCTGTAAATCAATAGCAGCGGTAAATAGGGTGATTGCTTCGGAATAGCGATTTTGCCAATATAACGCTTTACCGGTATTTAGTAAAAAGGCGCTATTGGTTGGCATCGCGGATGCATCGTAAGTAGCTGAATCTAAGGCTAACATGCTTATAGTTTGTTGAATTGCAACTGCAGCAGGAAGCGCGGAGCCATTAGGGCCTTCAATGCGGGGAAACTCGCGGAGAAATGGCCAAATATCCTGGGAGGGAACCGAGTGCGCCAGAATCGGCAAAGCAATTTGCTGGGGGAATTGGGCAAAGAGCATGGCGGCGTGTTCAGCTTCAGCGCGCATCTGCGTTGAAAGGATCGCGGAAGGTGATAAGATAAACAAGACAATCGAGCGAGCAGAGAGTTCTTTATGCGCATTGAGAACAGCTTGATCAGCAGATAAGGCAGGATAATGAAAATAGACATTGGCTCCGGATTTCAGAAGGGAGTGAGCCAGAGAATCACAGAAGGCGGAATCACTTTTATCAAAACAAAGGTAGATTTTCAGTGCAGGCATAAAAGTATCCTATTCGAAACTTTCGTATAAAAAAATAGAGCAATACAATTATAGAAAGTATAGCATAAGAAAAAGTCGGGGGCAAGCTGCCGGCTTGAAGAATAAGACCAAATATAATTTACCTAAAAATTCATAATATTTTTGTGAAAAATTACATTTATTACCAAAAATGAAATTTATTAACTTAAATAATGTTATACTAAAGGATAGTATAAATGGTTGTAAAGCTGGAGCTTAAGAATATCATGACAATAAGGAGTACGTAAAATGGCGCATCAGTTTGAAGTTATTTTGTTATCTGCAAATGGCGCCGCCGACAACACCAAAAAGTTTGCGGAATCTTTTGCCAGCGTCGGGTTTAAGGTGGTTCAGTTTAATGACTTGCAATCCGTTCAATTGTGGGCAAATAGCCATCCGGAATCCTCGGATCCGGTAGTTATACTGCTTTCCTTAGTGTTTATCCAATCTGATTTTTTGCGTGGCGCACTGCAAGCGCTTGTCCCAACACTTCAAAATAGACTAATATTGCCGGTATATCTGGAAGACGTTGCATCGGATCCGGCGTTAACGCTATTGAAAAATACACATTCAGTTAACGCATTTCGTGTTGGTGTGCCCAACGCAATATCGGAATGTATCTCGGCGCTAACCGAATACATGTATCTGGAACCACTCGGTTCTACTCGGGGATTTCCTGCCGCCGCGGCGCCAAGCCCGTCTGCTGAAAAGGAATTTCGCGCTAAAAGTGACGTAACATCGCAGCCAAGCCTCCATAAACCCGGTGAAGGTATGGAAAAAGCAAAAAAAGAAGAAGAGGCGCAACAAACTGAAACAAAAGTAGTCGGCGCGGTTTATTCCCCTAAAGAAATTCAGCGTTTTGCAAAAGAAACCATGCTGGTATATATAGCGCCAGATAACGCTGAAGCGCTGAAACAGGTTGAATCTGACGCGCAAAGCGCATTAGACAGCCGAATCTCAGACTATACTGGAGTAGCCGGAGTCAGCGAAAGTGTTTTAAAATATGGCGCCGAACTTACCATTATCCCCGAACTGGAAGGTTTCCTTTTTGAACCGGCTACACAAACTGTTGTATGGAAAGGGGAAACAATTCGCGCAAAATTTTCCATGCAAACTACAAGCGTCCCGGCTAATAGTTCGGTAAATGGCAGCGTAAAAGTTGCATTGGGGCCAATTACATTTATTGAGGTGCGCATTTCTGTATTTGTGCAGCCAGAACAGGGGGCGCAAAAAACCCTCTATGGCACTGCAATACAGATTGCGCATAACTTTCACAAAATTTTTGTGTCGTATTCGCATAAAGATACGGAAATAGTTTTAAGCTGCAAAAAAGCGGGAGAAATGCTGAATAATAAATATTTGATGGACATTACAGATTTGCACAGCGGCGATAAATGGGATGATAAATTGTTAAGGTTGATTGATGAAGCTGATGTTTTTCAATTGTTTTGGTCCAAGAACTCGGCGAAATCACAAAACGTTGAAAAAGAATGGCGGCGCGCTGTTAAAAAACAAGAAAATCTAGAAAATAGCACAAAAAACACTGAGGCAGATTTTGTGCAGCCGCGGTTTTGGTCAAAAATCATTTATGAACCGATTCCGGAATTGTTGAATAAATTTCATTTTGAAAAAATCGATACTTCACGGTTAGGTATGAAAAAACGGCAAGGATTTTGGAATATGTTGTTTGGTAAAAATCAGTAGATTTTGATCCGATTTATCAGATTTTGCTGCGATTGGGTTAAAAATTGCGCGAAATCCCTTAATAATGCATGGTAAATATATATTCCTTGCCTGAAACTATGGTATAATCAAAGCGGTGGATTGTTTTTTGTATTCTCAGACCATCGGATAATCGTTCGGTGATATTTTTCAGGCTGCCATATTACATAGAGCAGGCGTATTGCCTACAGATAGTTTCTGTGCATTTTTGGCAGGTGAGGGAGTTAGGTGAAGATGGACTCAAACGCAAACTTTGATAACCTCCCTATCGTGAAAAACTCCTCCGGAGGTCATCATCGCCCCAAACCCTCACCTCGGCTTTCACCCGGAATGCTTATACAACATGACAGATACCTCATTGAAAAAGTGATTGCGCTTGGTGGTATGGGCGCCGTTTATGCCGCGCTGGATCAACACTTGCGCCGGCCCTGCGCTGTGAAGGAAATGCTGGACGCATTTACCGAGCCGCAAGAAAAATTGCAGGCGGTGGAATGGTTTGAGCGGGAAGCAAGTTTATTGCACGACTTAAATCATACCGCCATTCCGCGCGTGCGGGACTATTTTTGTGAAGAATCTCGCTATTACTTGGTAATGGATTTTGTCAACGGCAGTAACTTGGCGGAAATTCTAGACAAAGAAGGTAATCCCGGGCTACAGGAAGATCGTGTACGCAATTGGGCCATGCAGATATGTGATGTGCTCAGTTATCTGCATCACCAAAATGTGGTGTTCCGTGATTTGAAGCCGGCTAATATTATGGTTGGCCCCGATGAACGCATTAAATTAATCGATTTTGGTATCGCGCGGAATCTGCGCGCACAGAATGAAACCACCGTTATTGTTACCTATGGGTTTTCGGCGCCGGAACAAATGCAGGGACGCCCGGAGCCGCGCAGCGATATTTATTCACTTGGCGCAACTTTGCATAGGCTGCTTACACGCCACGACCCGGCTATTAATGCGCCGAATCTCAGTGATTTTCCCAATATTCGCGGCTTGAATCCGCATATCACCCCACAATTCGGTGATATCATTACCCGCGCTTTAGCGCCGCTGCCGGAAGATCGCTGGCCCACCGCCGGTGAAATGGGGCGCGCAATCCGCTCTTTGCCGCCACTCGACCGGTTTACTTCTTATGCGCGCATTACCGCTTTTCAACCGGCAGAATTGCCCCTTGTGTCTCGCACTATTTCGCGGCCGGTGACAAAACAGCCAAATGAATTGTTTATTACTATTCGCCGGCTCATCGACCAAGGACGTTTTCAAGACGCCCGAAAACAGTTGAGTAAAATATTAGATCATTCTCCATTAGACGCCGACGCCCATAAACTGATGGGGCTGCTTTATGCGCGTATGCGCCCCCCAGATGGACAGCGCGCATTGGAAGAATACCAAGAAGCGCTTTCTATTGATCCAAAAGACTCTGAAGTTCACCGCTTAATTGGCGATGTATTATTATATATCCTGCAAACTCCGCACCGCGCTATTGAAGAGTATCGCAAGGCGCTGCATTTGCAGCCGAATGACTATGAATCGATCCGTCTGCTGGGTTATGCGCATGAAAGCTTGCAGCAATATGATATGGCGCGCACATATTATTTTGAGGCGATTCGCGCCGCGCCATTTTATATTCCCGCCCATATGTCGTTTGGCGAGCTTTCCATGCGGATGGATAATTTGAAAGACGCGGAAATGGCTTTTATCGAGGCGCTGCGCATCAATCCATCTCTGCCTTTGGCGCGATATCTGCTAACTTTAGTGTATGAACGTCAGGGGCGGCTGAATGACGCTTTGCGCGAAGCAGAGTATTCTGTGCAAGTAGACCCGGATAACACCAACGCGCGCGAGGCATTGAAACGGATTCAGCGCGCCGTTAAAACGTCTCGGCGTTAAGTTTACCGCGCTGCAGATCCATGCTGTTTTACAACCATCGTACAACAGCGCACAAGTTTGCTGAAAATCGGAGGAAGATTATCTTGGAACATATCGATCTGCATACACATTCAACCGCATCTGATGGATTGTTTGCCCCGGCGGAACTATTGCGCCAAGCGCATGAAGCAGGGTTAACCACCATTGCGCTTACGGATCACGATTCAACCGATGGTTTAGCGGAAGCTTTTTCTGCCGGAAACAAATATGGCATTGAAGTGATTCCCGGTGTGGAAATTAATACCGATTTGCCGAACCAAAGCGGTGAAGCGCATGTGCTGGGATATTTTCTAGATTATTCCAATGAAGATTTTCAGGCAAAATTATCTGAACGCCGCAGCCATCGTGAACAGCGCGGCAGAAATATGGTGGATAATCTGCGGAAAATTGGGATTCCCATAACTTATGATATGGTTAAAAAACATGCCGATGGCGCTGTTGGCCGCCCCCACGTTGCCGCTGCGCTGATTGAAATTGGCGCCGCCAGTTCGGTTCCCGATGCCTTTGATAGATATTTGAAACGCGGCAAACCGGGTTATGCGCCGCGCAATCCTTTTTTGCCAACCGAGGCTGTGAAACTGATTGCTTCTGCCGGCGGTTTGGCTTCTTTGGCGCACCCGCTTTTTATTGCCGATTTGGAACACCACTTGGCGAAACTTACCGATTTTGGTTTAAAGGGTCTGGAAGTGTACTATGGCGAATATTCCGATTCGGATATTGCATCGTTGCTGCAACTGTGCCAAAAATTCTCGCTGATACCCACCGGCGGCAGTGATTATCATGGGCCTGGTATACACCCCACAGCGCTCGGCGGCCGCTATGTGCCACCGGAATCTTTATCTCGGCTTCGTTCGTTAAAAGCTAACTAGAGGAATGGTAATTATGGCTTCAAATCGCAGAACAAAAATTGTGTGCACACTTGGCCCGGCCTCGGACTCCAAAGACCAGATATTGCGGATGATTCAGGCTGGTATGGATGTTGCGCGGCTGAATTTTTCACACGGAACGTATGATAATTTTGCGCGGGTTATAGCAGATATCCGCGAGTTAAGCCTTTTGGCCAAAAAACCTGTGGCAATATTGCAAGATTTGCAAGGCCCTAAAATTCGCACAGGTTCCTTGCTTGAGCATATTCCTGTTCAATTGGAAACCGGCGCAGAATTTACCATTACCACCCGCCAGATTGAGGGAAACGCAGCTATGGTAAGCACTACTTATTCAGAGCTGCCCCATGATGTGCGCGCCGGTGATACTATTTTGCTTTCGGATGGTTTGATAGAGCTTCAGGTGATTTCGTCCAATGATACAGACACTGTTTGTAAGGTGATTCACGGCGGATCTTTAGCTGAACACCAAGGTATTAATTTGCCCGGCGTGAAAGTTTCGGCCGAGGCGCTGACTGAAAAAGATCGCGCTGATCTGGCTTTTGGTATTGCTCATGGTGTTGATTATGTTGCTTTAAGCTTTGTGCGCCGGCCCGAAGATCTGGAGACTGCGCGCGCCGCAATACAAACCGAACGGCAAAAAATCAGCGGCGAGGTTCCGTCGGTTCCTTTGATTGCTAAAATTGAGAAACCCGAAGCGTTGGATAATTTAGACGCAATTTTAAAACTTTCAGATGGCGTTATGGTGGCGCGTGGTGATTTAGGTGTGGAGATACCTTTAGAGCAAGTGCCTTTGGTGCAGAAGAAAATTATTCTTAGGGCAAATGAATTGGGCATTCCGGTCATTACCGCAACTCAAATGCTAGATTCTATGATTCAGAATCCTCGGCCAACCAGAGCCGAGGTGAGTGATGTTGCTAATGCAATTTTAGATGGCTCTGATGCGGTTATGCTCAGTGGTGAAACGGCCACTGGCAAGTATCCTATCGACGCGGTGACGGTTATGAGCCGCATTGCTGTAGAGATGGATAACGCTCAAACGAAACTGCCGCGCATCGAACGTGAAATGATCATTACCCCAGCTTATGCAATCAGTAACGCGGCGCGCGTGTTAGCCGATGAATCGCAAGCAAAGCATATAGTAGTATTTACCCGCAGCGGATCTTCGGCGCACCTTATTTCTAAAGAACGCCCCGGTGAACCGATTATCGCGTTGACTCCGGATGATTCGGTTCTGAATAAACTGGCGCTTTGGTGGGGGGTTACGCCGCGCAAGGCTAATTTAATGGAGACCACTGAATCGCTGATTATATGGGTAGATATGTATTTGCAAGTTGAAGGCTTGGCGCAGCAAGGAGACCGCATAGTAATTCTTGGCGGTATGCCCGTAGCGCGCAAAGCAAAGACTAATTTTGTAAAACTGCACCGGATTGGAGACGCATAAGAGCAGCAATTTTTTGTAATATTCTTCGGTGACTATTCGCTTTGCCGCGCTGTTTAACGCGCCGCCAAGCAAGGAAACCAATGGGCCGAAGCGCCATTGTGTAGTATAGGGGGGACCTCGCTAAAAATCTCGGTTATTTTTTAAAATATATAGAACGCTGAGGGCATGAACCCAAAATTAGGTGATTTTTAGCAATAAAAAACTCAGCAAATTCTTAAAAAAGAATGCTATTTCTTAATTGAAATCCCATTTGCTGAATTTCTGGCTGCTGCGTTTGTACAGCCAAGAGCGTATAAGCAAATTGCAATAAACATAGCAGGTAAACAATTCATAGCGTATTTGCGGCGTTACCATGTGTATTTAGGTAACGGCGCTATAAAAATCTTAATGATGTGATGTGCATGAAACAACAATATTTTAAAACGCTTCTATCAAAACAGAATATACATAAAAATACTTTTGCAATTGTGCAAACTATGATGCTGACCGCTTTCCTTGTGGCGATTACTTTAGCGTTTTCGTCCTGCAGCGGCTCAATTACAATCGGCAGCATTACATTTGGCCCGCAGCGAAAACCAAACACAGTGGTTGTTGTTAGCAACTCTCACCCAAATTATCGCGCTGCCGGCAGCGTTAATTGGTCTGGGTATATTGTACGCGGGCGTGATGTTACACGTGTTTCCGCTGATTGGCAAACACCGCAGGTATCTTCACCGGCCAATTCAGATTCATCTACATGGGTAGGTATCGGCGGTGTCGCGCCGTCGCCGTCTTTAATACAGGCAGGCACAGATCAGCAAGTGGTTAACGGTAAACCATATTATTACGCATGGGTAGAGACACTGCCCAGCGCGCCAAAGCCGATTTCGCAGATTAATTTGCTGCCCGGGGATGAAATGAGTGTTGCTATTGTAAATACCGGACCAAATCAGTGGCAAGTAACGGTAAATGATAAAACCAGCGGCCAGATGTTTTCCGAAACGCTCAGTTATGCCAGCTGCCTTTGTTCTGCGGAATGGATAGAGGAAGCGCCAAGCGTGAACATTAACCACCCAATTATGGCAAACTATCATTCAGTTACATTTACGAATGCGGTATATATGCGTGAAGGGCAATCTATGGCGTTGGGAGATTCGATACCTCAGGCGGTAAAATTAGTGGCGCAAAATGGCCAAACAATTTCGCAGCCCCAAACTTTAGATAGCGCGAGTATGTTTTCGGTTGTATATATTGGCTAGCAAATTGGGGCGCCACCAAAAACATTTTTATAAACAAAAGCCGCACGGTACACAAAGGGATACGTAAGGGGCGGAAGCCCCTTACGCGGGGGTTGGAGTGTCCCCAAAATATTAATAACTCACCTTACGCAGGATGAGCAAAAAGGAACAAAATGAGGCATACTAAAAGCAGAGAGAAGCACAAAGGGAAACAAGTATGGCAAAACAC
>JAJYBV010000050.1 GCA_021778805.1 Chloroflexota bacterium
GGTGTCATGACCTTCCGAACGGAACCAGGATTTCTCCTGACCGAGTCTGGTGAACGTGCCCTTGCGGGACTGGGCCTGGACTTTCGTGGCCGAAGCCACTGAGTCTTCAGCTCAGTGGTTGTTCACACCTCTATAATTGTGGGAATGATCAACGGACGTAAATGCGCCTTCTGCCAGATGTATGATCCCAGTGTTTCTTTTACCCGATCAATCATAGCGGTGTATTCAGGGCGCACGCGCATAGGTTTACGAAACGCGCGGGTAAGCGCATCTATGCCGCCTTGAATAAATTGCTCTGCCTCGCTGCCCAGCACACCGCGGGCAATAACATCAGGGTCTGCCAGCAATTCACCGGATTCCTGATCTATGACAACAGTGACAACAACAACACCATCCGCAGAAAGATGCCGCCTATCGCGCAGCACTTCACTGGAAACATTGCCTACCGTTAGTCCATCCACTAAAACCGCGCCGGAGCGAACTTTGCCTACTTTTACAATAGCGTCTGCAGTCAGCCGCAATTCATCGCCAATCTCGGTAATGACCATTTTCTGTTCCGTATATCCTTCTGCCTCCGCCATCCGAGTATAGAGATATTGATGGCGGAATTCGCCATGAACAGGCGCAACAAATCGCGGCTTCAGCGCGCGAATTACATCGCGAAGCTCATCTTTGCTGGCGTGCCCGCTTACATGCACATTCGGATTAATTGCGTTATAAATAACCTGAGCGCCGTTACGGAATAAATTATCTATGGTGCGCGCTACCGTTTCGGTGTTGCCGGGAACCGGTTCTGCCGAAAGCACAACCGTATCATTTGGAGCCAAATGAATATATGGGTGTGCGCCGGATGCAATCCGTGTTAAAGCTGAAGTCGGCTCACCTTGGCTGCCGGTAGTTAACAGCAATATTTTCTCCAGTGGAAGTTTATTGGCGTCATCCGGAGTTACAATTGAGTCTTCCGGCGGCTCAATATATCCCATATCGAATGCAACGCCAAAATTCTGCTCCATACTCCGGCCAATAATTGCTGTTTTGCGGCCATGTTTAAAGGCCAGTTTTACCGATTGTTCCATGCGCGGAATATTTGAAGCAAAAGTGGTAACAATTACACGCCCCTTTGCTTGCTCTATAATTCGCTCTAATTCATGGAAAACACGCTTCTCCGATGGAGTTCGGCCTTCGCGTTCCACACGCACACAATCAGAAAGCAACGCCAGCACGCCTTCTTCACCTAATTGGCGCAGCCGTTCCTGATCGGTGTGAATAACCGAATCAGCGTCATAATCAAACTTAAAGTCGCCGGTAAAGACGACCGCGCCTAAATGTGTATGGAAGGCAATAGCGTAACTGCCTGGAATACTATGAGAAACAGGGATAAATTCTACCGTTGCATCCAAAAAATCTAACCGTTCGCCCGGCTCGACGGGATGGAATTCGGCGTATTCCAGCGCTTTGCGTTCGCGCAGTTTTGCTTCAACCAAACCCAGCGTTAATCGGGCGCCATACAAATCGATTTTTCGGCCGCCAACCGCCAGCTGCGGCAGCACAAAAGGCAGCGCGCCAATGTGGTCTTCATGGCCATGGGTTAAAACAATCCCGCGGAAATTATCCATATTTTCAATAATATATGAAACATCGGGAATAACCAAATCTACGCCGCGCTGTTCAGGTTCGGGGAATTTAACCCCGCAATCGACCATAAATAAATCGCTGGCGTATTGAAACGCAGTGCAATTTTTGCCGACTTCGCCTACTCCGCCAAGGGGAATAATCGTGACATGGTCACTTTTCGGAGCAGCAGGTTTGCGTGTATGAGAAGACGCATTTCGAGACATTCAATTCTTCCTTATCAATAAAACAACAACAATCCAATAGAGGGGTAATGGAGGCGTTCACATCGCAAGTATCCACGATGAAGCCACAAAATATGTGTTTGGAAATATCTAAGAATCCGATACATTAACCCCTGTATAACAAAATTTGATATGAACCGATGATGACACTTGTATTTTTCACTTCTACCGATTCATATCAAACAAAAAAAATGCTAATTGTAAACGTTATTGCTGCTCATTCAGAGCTTTTTTCAGCCTTTTGGCTAGCCGAGATTTTCGGCGTGCGGCGTTGTTGCGATGTAGTACACCCATCGAAACAGAGTGATCTAATTGTTTCATCGCCAAACGAATCGCTTCTGCGGTCATTTCTGCTTCCGGCGCAGTATGAATGGCAGAGCGAGCTTTGGCAACCAATGTGCGGGCCTTTGTTTTAACAGCGTGGTTGCGAACGCGGCGTTTTTCCTCAAGAGCCGCGCGTTTTACAGCCGATTTTAAATTAGGCATAGAATAGCTTTTTCCTCTATCAAGCAGTTAATTTTTGGGTAGCGCCTCGGCTGCAATGAACCGAAGCCAACACGTACAACCGGTGTTTTTCAGCTATTCCGCAACCGAAATTTCCACCAAATACAGCAGGAAATTATACAAGCATATGCGTCAAGCGCTCTTGGGCATATACCATATAAAAAAACACCGGCCCGCGGAAATGCATTGGGCCAAGCGTTTTTCGGCAACGGAAAACACATAACAATCGGTAGCGCATACGGGGCTCGAACCCGTGATCTCTGCCTTGAAAGGGCAGCGTCCTAACCACTAGACGAATGCGCCATACAATTGAGAGTATATCACATCGGTTTGCCGTTTGTCCAATTATTTAGGACCAAATTGTGTCTATTCGCTACAATTCGTTTTTATAAACCCCGAAACGCTGAAACTATTTTATTTCTTATTGCGTTATGATACTGAATTTAGACTGCAAAATAGGATGGAGCGATATGAAAATTTTTTTTCGATCTCGGTTCAAACGCGCAGGCGTAGTTTTTCTTGCCAGTGCGCTGCTGTTATTATCTCTTGCTGCTGGGTGCAGCTCATCCAACTCTTCTGCCACACCTTTAACGGGGATCAATAAAATCCAGCATGTCATTGTCATTATGCAGGAAAATCGTTCCTTCGATTCTTACTTTGGAACATATCCCGGCGCATTGGGCATTCCCATGCAAAACGGAGTTCCGTCTGTTTGTGTTCCCGATCCGCGTTCCGGCCAATGCGTAAAACCATATCACGACCCTAATACAGTAAATGGCGGCGGGCCGCATAATTATGTGAACGCCGTCGCTGATATTGATGGCGGCAAAATGGATGGCTTTATTGCGCAAGCAGAGAAAGGAAACCGCGGCTGCGGCAACACAACAAATCCCGCCTGCACCAATGGCTCAACTGTTGATGATGTTATGGGCTATAAAACTGCCGCAGATATCCCCAATTATTGGTCTTATGCGCAGCATTTTGTTTTGCAAGATCATATGTTTGAGCCGGTTAATTCATGGAGCTTCCCATCGCACCTCTATCTTGTTTCCGGCTGGGCAGCCACATGCAGCGTTCCCAGCAATCCGCAAAGCTGTGTTTCAACCGTAGACCCGCAGCTGTCTAAAAATAACAGACCCATCTATGCATGGACCGACCTTACTTATTTATTAAATAAAAACAATGTTAGCTGGGGTTATTATTTAGCCAACAACAACAGCGAAAATTGCGCCTACATTCAAGAACTGTGCCCGCAATACAGCAAAAGCAAAGTGCCGAATATTTGGAATATTCTGCCCGGCTTTACCGATGTTCACAGCGATAATCAAGTTGGCAATATTCAACAAATATCGCAATTTTTCACGTCGCTGCAATCCAACAATCTGCCAAAAGTTTCTTGGATTGCCCCAGATGGCTACGTTAGCGAACATCCGCCAGCCAGCACCGCTGTAGGTCAATCTTATGTTACTTCCATTATTAACGCAGTTATGAAAAGCCCTGAATGGAACAGCACTGCCATTTTTCTAACTTGGGATGATTGGGGCGGCTTTTACGATCAAGTTCTCCCTCCCGTGGTAGACAGCCAAGGATATGGCTTGCGCGTGCCGGGCATCGTCATCAGCCCATACGCCAAGCAAGGTTATATCGACCATCAAGATCTCAGCTTCGACGCTTATATCGCTTTTATTGAAAACGACTTTATGAATGGGCAGCGCTTAAACCCCGCCACAGACGGCCGGCCAGATCCGCGGCCCGATGTGCGCGAAAACGCCGCCAGTCTTGGCAACTTGATAAATGACTTTAACTTTAACCAAAGTCCCGCGCCGCCAGTAATTTTGCCGACGACTCCGGTTTTTTCTATTACACCCACTCCAAATTCGTAAAAGCAAGAATACAGACCCGAACCTAAAAAAAGCGCCAGAGGAATTGAGAAGACATTTCCGCCCCGGCAGGAGGCATGCTGCCTCCTGCTTTATGCGTTGCATGATTATAATTTGCGCGCAGTAAATGTTCCGTCGGAAACGCGAATTTGCAGCATATCATCTGTGGCGGCGTCGTTTACCGCGGCAACCGGCGCTCCGGTTTGGGCTTGCGTTACCACCGCATAGCCACGAGACAGCACACGCAGCGGGCTAAGCGCATCCAGCCGGGCGGCGCACGTTGCCGCGCGTTCTTTAAGCAGCGCCACATTGCGCGCCATAGCCGAAGATAATGCGCTTTCGGCGTCATCTACCTGCTGCACTAACGCCGCCAGCCGACGGCGCGGACTTTCGCGATCTATCCGCCGCTGCAGCGCCGCAAGTTCATTTTGCCGGCCGGCTACTGCGCCGCCAAAAAGTCCAATGAACTCCGCCTGCAAATCATCCAATTCCTGCAGCACGGCAGATTTATCACGCGAAACCGCCGCCGCCGCCGCGGTAGGTGTCGCCGCGCGCAAATCTGCCGTAAAATCGGATATGGTAAAATCTACCTCATGGCCCACGCCGCTTACTACCGGCTTTTGCGACTCGAATATCGCGTCTGCCACCAACCGATCATTAAACGCCCAAAGATCCTCCAGCGAGCCGCCGCCGCGCGCAACCACAATAACATCAACATCGGGCTGTTCGTTCAACGCTTTAATCGCCGAGGCTATTCCTGCCGGCGCTTCTGTTCCCTGCACCAGCGTATGCGCAAGCAGAATTTTTGCCAGCGGCCACCGCAAACGCCACGTGCGTATCATATCGCGCAGCGCCGCGGCGTCTTTCGATGTTACCACGCCGATTACTTTGGGAGATTCCGGTATGGCTTGCTTCCGTTCTGCCGCGAAATATCCCAAATCTTGCAATTCCCGCTGCAGCGCTAAAAATCGCTGGTACAGTTCACCTAAACCGGCGTCGATAATTTCCTCTACTATCATCTGCACTTCGCCGCGAGATTTATACATATCTAAACGGCCATGCGCAATGATCTGCTTGCCGTTCTGCGGCTGCGGCGTGGCGTGTGTTATGGATCCGCGAAACATAGCGCAGCGAATCAGCGATTGATCATCCTTCAGCGAAAAATACCAATGCCCGGAATTTGCCCGCGTTGCGTTGGTAATTTCTCCACGCACCCATATATTGCGAAAAAATGGATCTTCATACAACAGATCCGATAAATATTGGGTGATCTCGCTGACCGAAATGACCGCATGTTCAGCAAATACATTCTCCATGAAGTACAACTCCTGCTTTATTCAATTTCAAAATAACATCTATCGTACCTATGGGTATATTGATAATAACCGCATTAAGGGACGAAATACCTATAACGCAAAAGAAATGGCGCGGTATCGGCGCCGGGCGGTAGGGGCGACCGCAAAACGAATACCACATGATGATAAACTTTAATATATAAACAGGGACAAGAAATTCGTAACGCGGTATTCAAGGGCGACCGCAAGGGTCGCCCCTACCGGATTGCAGTGCCTCATGTGTTCCGCGCAGCGTATGCTCTAAAACCAATGATATGTGGCAGCGCTTTCGCTCCGGCGCGGCGTTGGCGCCAAGGTGGCCCCAAAACGAACACCACACGATGAATCGTGTGGCTTGTTTCCCCACCTCCACCAATATTACCCCGTGCGGCGCTTCATTTTATATAAAAAGATTTTTTGGGGACACCCCAATCCCCGCGTAAGGGACGGAAGCCCCTTACGGATCCCCGCGGTTGTGTCTGTAAGGAACATGCTGCCTCCGGCGCCAATTCAAAGAAGCTATGCGTGCGTTTTTGCCATAAACACTTTTATCAAGCGTTCCTGCCCCTGCATTCGGATTAAAAATTGACTGCCTTCGCGTAAAACAACCATTCGGCCGCACTCAATCTGCAAAATATTGCGAGAATCGGTAATATCTCGCAGATCTTCTATAGATTCATTCTTCAAAAACCATGCCATTGCGGAAGAATCACCTTTCTGCCAATGCAGCGAACCATATATTGTTTCGGGCGCGCGCGGCCCGGGTAAAAATCCGGGGAAAACATGCCAGGCGCGCAATGTGCGCTGCGGCCAGCCAACCACATGGAAATCGAGCTGAAATGAATTTTTTCGCTTTTCTTGCGGCGAATAAAAGGCCAGCATCGGCAGATTATTCGGCGTTTTAATAATTTCGCCGCACCAAGGGCATGTTCCTGAATATTCAGTGAAAACAAACGCCTTGGCGTCGCATTGCGGGTTTGCGCAGGGCACCGTTTGATCGTACATTCGGGTAAGCGTTTCTTCCCATTCCAGCGCCGATGGCCGGCGTTCAGGAGTGCGCAAACCATCGGTAAACGCACGCAAAAACAAACTTTGCGCTTGCGGCCCCAAAATTGCCGCTGATAAAAATGGCGTTTTGGGCCGGTTACTTGTTTGGGTGGGATGCTCAATATACAACGCTTTGGCGCCGAGATTCAGCCGTTCATCCTCATCAGAATCCGCCGAGTGAAATGCGCTGCCTTTTAATGGGTGCCGATACAGCAGCCCATAATAAATAATCACCGCTAATGCATGCAAATCGGTATACACCGAAGGCTGCGGCGCCGGCCCCTTTTTCCGCGGACCCAGCGCTTCTACCAGTTCCGGAGCCATAAAGTCTGGTGTTCCCAGCACTGTGGGCAGCAAAATGGAGGAGCCTTGCTCTACAATACTGTCACAATCAATGAGCGTGGCGCCGCCGCGAACGGGATCCGTTAAAATATTGCTGAGCGATAAATCTGAGTGGCAGACCTGGAATCGATGGAGCCTGTTGACAGCGCGAGCCAGTTTCAGCAAAATCCCAACATGCCCAATCCACGAACCCACTGCGGCGGCGCCCTGCTGTTGAATAATTCGCTGCCGGAACCGCGGCAATAAAAAATGCGAAAACGGCCGGTAATCTGCAGGGGCTTGCGGCATAATCAAGCCAAGGGATGGCTGCACGATAACCTTTTGTGGCCAGCAAAAAAATCGTTCCCAATAATCAGGATCGTCACCCAAGATTTGAGCGCGTTTTACGATAATAGCTTCCAAGGCTGATTTTCGCCATATTTCGGGAGTAGAATACAATTTCAAAAGCGAGCCGCTGCCGGGAATTTTATACAGCCGGCCCTCCGATCCGGAATTAAAAGGATTTTTTTCATAATGAATTTCATCGCCCTGCGCAGTGCGGGCGGCGAGAAAATCATCTGAATCGCCCGCAGTTGGAGGCTGCGCCAAGGTTAATTTATTTTCGCGCTGCTGCGGTTTACTTGCCATTGCCGCCATCCTTTCCCCGCGCCGCTGCATGGGCAATGAAGCGCGACTGATAGAATACCACTAATGTGCGATCATCTGATGAATCTCTTTTATCATAACTGATCAGATCTAACAATTGGGTTTCGGGGTTCGCAGATTGCAGCGCCGGCACAATGGCGTCCCGCAACATGGGGATATATGTGGTAATGGGGAACATATCATCCGCAACGCCGTCGGTCATACCCAGCAATAAAAAGGCGCCGGGCGGCAGTTCATGAAAACGCATGCGGCTTTCCCACTCATCTTGCGGCAAATCCGGAAAAAATTGTGTTTCGTTGGCGTAATAGCCCATATCTGCAGCGGCCAATGGCAACAGAACCTGAGGAGCACCATGCGCTGCGGCGGAATTTGTTGGCGTGGCGCTATCAGCGGATTCCACGGAGGCATTCGGCGGCGCGGCCGAAGATATACCAGCGGCGCCGGCAATTTCAGTATTATCTGTAGTAACTGTAGTAAAAGCCGAATATTCCGCAGTTTCAGATTTTTCAGATGAAAAATTCCTATTTTCCGTTTGCGGTTGGGTTCCTGTGAAGTAAGCTTCTGCGGCTGCTTTATCAGCTATTCTATAGTCTATGGCTATAAGAAGACCGTCGCCAATTTGGGCAGACGCAATAACATCCAGTTCGTGCGCCGATTGCGCCGGCCGATGCGCCAGCAGCAGCAGCGTGGCAGACATTGCCGCAGTGGGTATGCCGCGAGCCTCCGCCGCCGCGGTAATGTTTAGCAGCGCGGATGTAAAGCCTGCAAATAAACATTGTTTAGCAAACGCCTCTTTGTGATCTGCAAACACATTGGCAGGATCCTCCACAAAACGCGCCATACCGGCGGCGCTGCCGCAGCAAGCTTCTTTTGCGCCAACGCGAGCCATTGGACGCGACCCTGCGCCATCGGCAATTGCGGCAAAATTCCAGCCATTTGCAGAAGCAAAAGCAAATTCATCTTCGCGGTATGCGCCTTCATGCGCATGCAGCTTACCGCGGCGGCTGGCGCCAAGCAACACCCAGCCCTCGGCGCCAGATTTCTGTAAAGTTCTTACATGCTGTGCCGGGTCTGCCCTATCTGTTGGCTCAACTTCGCGCCATTGCGCAACTATTTTCTGCTGATTTTGCCTTTGATTATCCGACATGCTCATAACGGGAAAACTCTCTTCCGTGTTTTTCGGGATTATAACATTGCGCTGGCGGAATTTTTCATTTCGGCGCATTTCCGAATACAATACATTGCCACGCACGTATTATACAACGGTACGGAGCAACCTATCGGCAACCCGTGGCGCCATAACGCTGCTACTCGCCGTTTGCGTTTGTACTTCTTGTATAGCTGCCCCCTTTTTTTTGGCTCGGGGGAACTTCGTTCCCCCGAGACCCCCTTTCTATCTCCTTCCATTGTTTTCTATTTCCACTTCATTTATATTCTATTATTTCTGCTGTAGAAAACAAGAAAACAAGAACTCATGTTCTTCTTGAGCCAGCCGAAAGCGCGAAGCAAGCGAGGCGGAAGCCCCTAAAGTTGTTGGAGTCATCCGGCCTGACGTAGTGGTTGCGGTACGCAGCGCGCGCATACTGGGCGACGCTGACCCACGAGCCGCCACGCAATATTCTATTATTTATAGAATTTTCATCCTCTCTTCCATCTTTTGCGTCATACGGATATTCTTTATATACTGTATTCGTCCACTCCCACACGTTCCCTGCCATATCCATCACCCCATATATGCTTGCTCCTTGCGGATACCTCCCCACCGGCGTTGTTCCCTTTGGCCCCTGTTCAGCAGTGTTCGCTTTGCTTCCGTCCCACTCATCTCCCCATGGATAGATCCTCCCATCTGTTCCCCGCGCTGCTTTCTCCCACTCAGCCTCACTCGGCAGCTTCCATTGCTTCTCCGTCACTGCGCTCAGCCACTTGCTATACGCCAAGCCATCGTACCAACTCACATTCACCACCGGATACTCCGGCCGCTTCTTTTGCTCTTCCCATGGCGTATACTTTGCGTCATAACTATTTACTGGCGCTGCGCGGTTCGTCGCTTCCACAAACAACCGGTACTCCGCTACCGTCACCGGATATTTCCCTATCTCATACTCCCCAAACGGCAGCCTTATCTGCGGTGTTTCATTATCCCCTGCCTGTTTATCTTTGCGCTTATCGCTCCCCATAAAAAATTTCCCATCCGGTATTGTTACCACCGGCGGCTCAATATATTTCACTCCTGTTCTACGGTTTTTCCACCCTACATACCCCAAATCCCCTAATGTCGCTACGATCCCGATCTCTTCCCGTTCCTCAGCTTTGGGTTTCGCCGGTTCCGTTTCTATTGTTCTTTGCGGCTCGGCTCCTCGTATTTCCAGCGCCTTCGCAATTTCTTCCGTCACTTCTTCTCGGCTCCGCCCTACTGCGTCTATCCATTTCATCGCGTTCATAAACGGCGGCACAATGCATGCCTTTAACCGCACCGGTATCATTATCTTGGTTTGATCTTTGGCCATCTCTCCCAAATACGCTTGCGTTTCCATCCGCACCCAAAACGACTCCAGTGAGTCCGGCGTCATCATATATACCAGCGCTCGCCTCACCTTCAGCTACCTTTCGATCTCTTCTCCCAGCATATGTCCGGTTTGCATATTTGTTAAATCTATCCACACATCAATGCCTTTCGCGCGTAATCTGTGCATTCCTCATTATCTGCGTGTGCGTGGCTCATAAATGTCGTTCGGTATGTTGTTCGGTTTGGAACCATTTTTTCGCCCTCCCGTATTCTTGCTTTACAGCTTCATCTATAGTATATCCATTCTTTCTTTTGTTTTCAAGTATTTTTTGCAATGTACATAATAATACCAACCGCCGAGGATTCGTAAGGGGCGGTAGCCCCTTGCTCGGGGTTTGGGGCGCCTCCCAAAATATTTTATTATATCAAAATATCCCACAGGGCAATAGTGGAAGCCGGGCAGCAAGGGCGACCGCAAGGGTCGCCCCTACCGGATTGCATTGCCTCAATGTGTACCGTGCGGCGTATGCTATAAAACAAACGCGATGTAGCGTCGTATATGCTCCGGCGCGGGGTTTGGGAGCCGGGAGGCCACAAAACGAACACCACACGATGAATCATGTGGCTTGTTTCCCCACATCATCCCCATGGGTACCGTGCGGTATTTGTGATTTTATTGCAATTATGCAATAGGGCAACCGCTGATACGCTAGGCCAAAGATTCGGATTTATGCTGTAAAATTGCTCCAATCACGGTATAAATTCTGCCGGGATATTTGGCTGTATCAGGCAATTTATTCACCCATTGCCAGTGGCGAATCGGTTCCGGCGCATAAAATTCCTTTTCTAATTCTGATGGTATGCTTAGCACAGAGGATGGCAGTATGCGTAATTCCGGCAATGTGGTGTCGGGTGTATAATCAGCGCGCGCTATATGTCCCGCAAAATCACTGATGAGCGCCGCCGCGCCATCAGGCGCCAGACTGGTTTGCAGCAATCGCAAATGCGCCAGCGTAATTTTTCTGCGAAAGAGATTGGCGGCGCGTATATATTCTGTATTGTCCCCAATGGTCATTTGCATTCCGGCGCGCACCAGCGCAACTTTTTGCAATACATCTTGCAGCGGCAAACTGAATAATTGGGTGAGTATCAGTGAACTTACAACTATTGCAGCCGGCGCTATTCCGGGTATACGCGGCGATTCCGGCACAGGCGCCCTATCTAAAACTTCCGCTGTTATATGGGCAACTTCATTATCCTTGGCGTCATACAGCGCCCGCCAATCAATAGTGTTTAATATGTCATCCAGTTTTTGGCTTACACCGCCGGTAATATCTGCCTGCACAAACTGAATTCGCTTGCGTAATGGGCCTGCAACTTCGGCAATAGCAGCTTTCATACCATCTGCATCCAGATCCACCAGAACGATCTTGCGGCAGAACTGCGCTATTTTGGAAAGTGGAATTTCTGTGCAAGCGCCGGCTCCAAATATAAGCATATCCGGCGCGCCATGATTTTTAGCGTATCCAGCGCAGTCTTTCAGCAATTTTTCAATTTTGGCTAAATGTTGCGGTGAATACTGTTTCAGCCATTCCCGTTGTTTTTTCCCCTGAGAAATTTTATTTTCAGCGGTAAGGGTTTCTATACGCATTTGACTGTTTCAATCCATCTTCAGGTTCATTGATATTCTGCTTACTTAAGCATTTAACGGACGCTACTTGCTACGCAGATATCAGCTGCGTCTCTTAAAAGGCCACATTACATTATACTATAGACCTGAGCATACGTAACACAGAAAGCAGGAAGCGCAGGAGGCAGCATGCCTCCTGACGGGGACGGGGGCGCCTCCCAAAATCTCTTTTTATAAACTACCACCACAAAAATCCGGGGATTCGTAAGGGGCGGCAGCCCCTTGCGCGGGGTTTGGGGCGCCTCCCAAAATCTCTTTTTATAAACAACCACCACAAAAATCCGGGGATTCGTAAGGGGCGGCAGCCCCTTGCGCGGGGTTTGGGGTGTCCCCAAAAATCTCTTTTTATAAACAACCACCACAAAAATCCGGGGATTCGTAAGGGGCGGCAGCCCCTTGCGCGGGGTTTGAGGCGCCTCCCAAAAAAATTATGATATTGAATAAAACACCGCACACGAATGTTGGCGCAATGGGCGGCGCGTGCGTCCTTGGATTAGCATTCAAGGCTTTACCCTTCCTGAGTAGTTACAATATTTTTTAATAAAATGTACCATTTTTTTTTAAGCATAACTATATTGAAAATAAGGTTGTGTACCAAAAAACACTCTTTTAGGAGGTTTTTTATGAACTCTTTGAACAAAGCGCGAAATTCGTTTTTTTCGCTGGCTTCTATAACTTTGCTTTTGGGCTTAACCATTTCAATACATAGCTTGCCTTTGGCAAATGTGCACGACACACGCTCAGCAGTACAATATGACAGCCCTGCAGTAGTGCGCATTATCTCTGAAATCACCGGAACTGTTGTGTGCTATAGCTGCTCATCTACCGGTGGAAATGTTTATTTTCCGGTGCAAGCAAACAACTATTACGTTACTTACGTCAGCGGATCAGGCGCTATCATCAGTCCCGACGGATACATTTTAACAGCAGACCATGTGGTAGACGCAACAAATAATATAGAGGCGCAAGACGCAATTTTACAGCTTGCAGAGCAAGATTACGCAAACACAAATAACATCACACTTGCAGACGCGCAAGCGCAATTTCAGCAATATGCTTCGAATATGTCAGTATCGGCGCAGGTATCCAAAACGATGGTGTATTTATCTACATCATATATTGGGCAGCTGCAAAATACCGCTCAAGTAGTCAGTTATCAGGCAACTCGTATCGTCGCAAACTCAACTCCGGATAAACAAGATGTCGCTATCATTAAAATTGAGGCTAACGATCTGCCGTTTATTACATTGAACACAACTTCTACGCCGAATATCCAAGATCAAGTAACAGCAATCGCATTCCCCGGAGACGCCGATTATGCAACCAGCGGTTCTTTTATTGATTTGCTTACACCCGCAAACAGTGATGTTAACACGCTCAGCGGGTTATTATCACCTTCCGTAAACAGCGGCCAAATTTCATCAGAGAAAACGCAAAGTGACGGCACGCTAATCTATGAAGTAACCGGTATTTCCGCTCCGGGAAGCAGCGGCGGTCCGGTCATTAATAATAATGGTGCCATCATCGGGTTTGTAGACGCCGGCACTAATACCCAGCGCCTCACCTACCTAATTGCCAGCTCCATTGTTAAAGAATATGTGCAACAAGCAGGTGTTTCCGCTAATCCATCCGGTTCTTTTATGTCGGCATGGGGCCAAGCGCTGAATGACTATAACTCTACAGCGCAGTGTCATTGGCAATCCGCTAAAACTGATCTGCAAAATTTAAAACTGCAATACCCAACTTTTAACGCAATACAGCCGCTTTTACAAACAGCGTCCTCAAACGGCGCGAATGCTTGCTCTATTTCCGGTGGAGGATCAAGCATTGGGCTGATTGCGATCATTATTCTTGTGCTTGGCGCCGGCGCAGCAGGCGTATATTATTTTGTTTTCCGCAAAAACTCGTTGAGCAAATTCCAATTTGCCGGCAGCGGAATTCCTACCACTACTCAACAAAGCATCCAATCAGCACAAAATAACCCGCAAGTAATTGTAGATGATGCAGTGTCGCCTCCTAAAGAGACCAGTAACGATCCTCCCTCCATTACAGGCAAACATTGCGCCAATGGTCATTTCGTGCAAGATCAATCAGCAAAATTCTGTCCGAACTGCGGCGCGCCTTTAGAGTGAAAATAAGTAACTACTCAAGGGCGGCCACAAAACATCCTGTGGATTTGTAAGGGGCGATAGCCCCTTGCGCGGGGTTTGGGGTGTCCCCAAAATCTCTTTTATGAAAATCTTTCACAGGGCAATATTGGTAGCCGGGCAGCAAGGGCGACCGCAAGGGTCGCCCCTACCGGATTGCATGGCCTCAGGTGTGACCGCGCAGCGTATGGTTTCAAACAAACGCTATGTGGCGGCGCTTGTGCTTCGGAGCGGTGTAGGCGCCTAGGTGACCACAAAACGAACACCACACGATGAATCGTGTGGCTTGTTTCCCCACATCATCCCCATGTGTGGCCGCGCCGCTCCAACCGCCGGGGATTCGTAAGGGGCGGCAGCCCCTTGCGCGGGGTTTGGGGCGCCTCCCAAAAACCCTTTTTATTTTATTTTCCGATGGGCAATATTGATTGCCGGGCAGCAAGGGCGACCGCAAGGGTCGCCCCTACCGGATTGCATTGCCTCAATGTGTGACCGTGCAGTGTATGGTTTCAAACAAACGCTATGTGGCGGCGCTTGTGCTCCAGTGCGGTGTAGGCGCCAAGGCGGCCACGAAACGAACACCACACGATGAATCGTGTGGCTTGTTTCCCCACATCATCCCCATGTGTGGCCGCGCCGCTCCAACCGCCGGGGATTCGTAAGGGGCGGCAGCCCCTTGCGCGGGGTTTGGGGTGCCTCCCAAAAACCCTTGCTTATATTGCCTTTTGCGGAAAATTCGGATTGATTTGCGGAATAATTGGTAAAACACTTGACCTGAGCCGGCAATTCGTGGCATAATTCTGACAGAGTTACTCAGAATTAAACCGCGCTGATACAGTTGTATCTCATAGCGCTGAGGAGTTTCAACATGAGCGCAGATCCTATTCTTACAGATGATGAATATAAATATGGATTTTCCCAGCCGGAAAATTACGTATTTAAATCCCGCAAGGGACTAGACCACGATATCGTGCAGCAGATTTCTGATTTAAAGAAAGAACCGAAATGGCTTGCTGATTTTCGGCATCGTTCATTAGATTATTTCTTCAAACGGCCAATGCCAAATTGGGGCGGCGATTTAAGCGACATTGATTTCCAAGATATTTATTACTATATCAAACCTTCCATAAAAGCCGGGGATACATGGAATGATGTGCCCGAGGAAATTAAAGAAACCTTTGAAAAACTCGGTATCCCCGAAGCGGAACGCAAATATCTGGGCGGCGTTGGCGCGCAATATGAATCTGAAGTGATTTATCATAAGGTTCGCAAAGATTTGGAAGATCAAGGCGTTATATTTGTCGATCCCGATACAGCGTTTCGCGAACATGAAGATATCTTCAAACCGTATTTTGCAACTATCATCCCACCTAATGATAATAAATTTTCTGCGCTCAACAGCGCGGTATTCAGCGGCGGCAGTTTCATCTATATTCCCAAAAATGTGCGGGTTGAAATCCCCCTCCAAGCGTATTTCCGCATCAACGCACAAAATATGGGCCAGTTTGAACGCACATTAATTATTGCGGATGAAAATAGTTATGTGCATTATGTAGAAGGCTGCACAGCGCCAACTTACACCACCGATTCACTGCACAGCGCAGTGGTAGAAATTGTGGTGCGGCCCGGCGCAAGAGTGCGTTACACCACCATTCAAAATTGGTCAAAAAATGTGTATAATTTAGTGACAAAACGCGCGCAAGCCTACCGCAACGCTACCATGGAATGGGTAGACGGCAACATCGGATCCAAACTTACTATGAAATATCCCGCTGTTTGGCTGATGGAACCAGGCGCACATGGAGAAATCCTCTCCGTTGCCTTTGCTTCCAACGGACAGCACCAAGACGCCGGCGGTAAAGTTGTGCATGTGGCACCGCATACGTCATCTACCATCGTGTCTAAGTCTATTTCCAAAGGAAATGGCAGATCCAGCTATCGCGGGCTGTTAAAAGTGCAGAAAGGCGCGCCGCATGTAAAATCTAATGTGCGCTGCGATGCGCTGCTGCTTTCCGATCAATCGCGCACCGACACATACCCATACATTGAAATTGAAGAAGAAGATGTTGAAGTTGGTCATGAGGCGTCTGTATCAAAGGTCGGCGAAGAACAGTTATTTTATTTGATGAGCCGCGGCCTGACTGAAAGCGAAGCGTATACTATGATTGTCAACGGATTTATTGAGCCGGTTGCTAAAGAAATTCCCATGGAATACGCTGTCGAATTGAACCGCCTTATTCAGCTTGAAATGTCTGGATCTGTAGGTTAATCACTGCGCTTCCAGGCGTTTTGCTTCCTAACACTGCCCAATAGAAAATTGCGCACGCTTGCAGATCTTTCCGTTACCGGCATGCGCAATTTTTACCGCAGACGCCACAGCGCGCCGGCGCTTTTTTGGGCAGACGCTGCAGCAGTTTTTATTACATTAAGGAAACCAGAGAAATATACATATGACTTCACTGACATCTGCGCGCGGATTCAATACCGATTCTTTCTCTCAGCTTTTACAGCTTTCAACGGAGCCGGAATGGATGAAAGAACGCCGCAAAAAAGCATGGGAATTATTCAACTCCATTCCTATGCCCACCCGCTCCGACGAAGAGTGGCGGCGCACCGATCTGCGCAAATTAGACCTTGCGGCGCCGGTTCCGTTTCCGCAAACACAAGCGGCGGCGGCGCCAACTGCAAAATCAACCAAAACGCTGGCCGCTGCGCTGACAATAACCGACGGCGCCGTTACTCAGCAATGGCTGAATGACACATATGCCGGCCAAGGCGTTGTAGTTACGGATATGAAAACCGCGCTAAATCAATATCCCAATTTGGTAGAACGCTATTTTATGACCCAAGCGGTAACAGCGGATGACTCCAAATTTGCCGCGCTTCATGGCGCTTTTTGGAATAATGGCGTGTTTATTTACATCCCCAAAAATATATCTGTTTCTGAAACAATCAGCGTACAAATCACAATGAAAAACGCAGAACTGGCGTTGCTGGAACATTCGCTGGTATTGCTGGAAAACGGCGCAGCCGCCAATGTGGTTGTTGAAATTACCGGATCCGGCGCGGCGCAGCAAAGCTTTTCCTCACGGGTGAACGAGCTGATTCTTGGCGCAAACACGCATTTGAATTTTGCAACTTTGCAACATTTAGGCTTAAATGTCTTTGATTTTTATACAACCCGCGGCATTTTGCAAAATGACGCCCAGCTCATTATGAACACCATTGAAATGGGTGCACAGCTTTCCAAAGGCCGCATCGAAGCTATGCTGCGCGGAAACGGCTCGCATGCGCAATTATATGGCTTGTATCTGGAAGCTGAAAACCAACACTTTGATCGGTTTACCTTGCAAGATCATTCCGGGCAAAGCACATCCAGCAATCTGCTGTTTAAGGGGATTCTTTCAGACACCGCGCGATCTGTTTATTCCGGATTTATCAGAGTTCACCCGGGAGCAAAAAGATCCCAAGCCTATCAGCAAAACCGCAACATCTTGCTGAACAATACCGCGCGCGCCGATTCTATCCCTAATTTGGAGATCAGTGAAAGCGATATTTTGGGCTGCTCACACGGGGCGACAGTTGGCAAGGTAGATCCCGAAGAATTATTTTACTTGATGTGCCGCGGTTTATCCCGCACCGAAGCAACCCAACTGCTGATGGAAGGATTTGCAGAAGAGATTATTGCGGCTATTCCACTGGAATCTGCCCAAGCAGTAGTTCGCGGCGCAGTTATTGAGCGTGTGGCGCAAACAACAGCAAAATTTGCTGAAACGCCGGTCGCAGGATAATCTTTTATCCTTCCCTTTTGCGCAAGCGGCGCGTTCCGAAAACTATTTATCCGCATGCATAAAACCAACGGATAGAAAAGAATCGGAGCGCGCATTTTTTCGTTACGCTGCGGCGCTTGCCGCAAAAACAATATTTTTAATGCAGAAAGCAAGATAAACATGGCAGAATATGTAACAGTGGCAAACATCGCAGAAATTGCCAAAGGCAAATGTAAGCTAGTACAAATAAACGGTAAAGAAATATCCGTTTGGCGTGTTGAGGATTCTTTTTTTGCAATCGATGATATTTGCACCCATGAGGAAGAAAATTTATCGAACGGAGAAATTATTGATACGTTCCATGTAAACTGCCCGCGGCACGGCGCAGAATTTGATCTGCGAAGCGGCAAAGCGCTATGTTTGCCAGCCACCGAGCCGGTTCAAGTATACCAAGTGCGGCTAAGCGGCGAAGATGTTCAAATTTTAGTGTAGTTATTATTGGCTGTGCAAACGCCGACGATAGTTTTCGCGTAAGGCAAACAGACGAACACCAATCACCATCTTCGAGAATGGATTGCCGCCCCCATTTCTATTTTTGGGGAAGTCTAATATATATCCCCTGCCCGAAGCCGAAGGCGCCTTTGGGCGGGCAAACCACACCGCAAGGAATGTCAGCAATATCACTGCAAAAGCGGCAACAGCCAAAAAGCCCGCAATAAAATACCATATACCGGAGTCATACTGAATAATCCATTTAATGGTTGCGGCAAGGAACGCAAGAACAAAACCCGCAGCCATTCCGGTAAACGTATCTATTGGAAAAAGCGGGCCGCGGGTTGTTTGACGCGGTTTACGAAAGGAGTGCATTCGTTCACTGACACTGGGATGAGTTTCTGCGGATTTACGCAATATTTCATCAATCTCTCGTTCATAACGGCTAGACATATGTTTCCTCTCATAAATCAGATGGATTCGGTGAGAAACAGATGTTTCTCACCTCATATATATGTTATTATACAGCAACCACCTGCACGCCGCAAACATATTTTGCTATTTATTCAACCACAGCCGCTGCAGCCGCATCTTTTTGGTCGCCGGTGTTGTTTTCAGGCAAGGCAGTTTTTTCACCGGATGCGTCCGCCGCGGAAGCGCTGTTCATTTTGGGCGAAACATCTTTGACAAAAGAAGCCGCGGCCGCAATGAAACATAAAATGATTGAAATAATAAATACAGCGTGCAAACCAGTCATAAATGGCCCGGAAATCAATGTCGGAAAAAATGTTTTGCCGATAACCGCAGCCTGATTTGCAGGAGTTAATGTATGCAAGATCTTTGCCGGCACTATGGTTGCCAGCGGGTTATAGCCCAAAAATGCGGCAAACAGCGCAGCAGTTGGCGGCAAATTGCCAATTTTGGCTGCTAGCGCCGGCGCAAAACCAACTTGCACAAGTCCGCCGGATAACGCCGCAGGTAAATTAGCGCCTAACCCCGATATGATGATGCTAAAGAACACCCCAATGCTAAATACACTCGCCGCATTTTGAAATGTTGCCCGCATACCTGAGGATACACCGCGTGTATTTGCCGGAACACTATTCATAATTGAACTTGTGTTTGGCGCCGCAAACATGCCTTGCCCCAAACCCAGCGCAAATAATATGACCGCAAATAAAACATAGTTAAAATCTGCCGGCAGAAATGTCAATCCTAAAAATCCAATTGCTTGGATAATCATGCCCACCGTAGAAAGCGCCCGCGGCCCAAACCTATCGGATAGCATGCCACTGATTGGCCCCATAATTATAAATCCTGCCAGCAGCGGCATTATATAAATGCCGGCCCACAGCGGAGTATCTGCATAGTTATAGCCATGCAGCGGCAGCCAAATGCCTTGCAGCCAAATAACCAGCATAAATTGCAATCCGCCGCGCGCCAGTGACGAGAAGAAATTGGCAATATTTCCCATGGAAAACATACGGATACGAAATAGATCCATACGAAACATGGGATCTTTCACCCGCAGCTCAATTAAAATAAAAATAATCAGCAGCAGCGAGCCGCCGATAAGCGCAGTCAGCACAAAAGGCGAGGTCCAGCTCGTATTCGATGAGCCATACGGCTCGATACCATACGTTATTCCCAGCAGCAAAGCTGTAAGGCCGATGGCAAAAGTAACATTCCCCAGCCAGTCGATATGCTTCGATTCCCGCAGTGTCGCCGTTTCCTTCAGCATCAGATATGCCCAAATGGTTCCTAATACGCCAAACGGCACATTAACTAGAAATATCAGGCGCCAATTCACTACCGATAATACACCGCCTAAAATTAATCCGATAATGGATCCGAAAATTGCCGCAATTTGGTTGATGCCCAACGCTCCGCCACGTTGATTTATCGGAAAAGCGTCGGTAATAATCGCGGCGCTGTTGGCAAATAAAAATCCGCCGCCAACACCTTGCAGCAGCCGAATAAGAATAATATACAGCGCGGCGCTGTTCCCGGTACCCGGAGTAAAAAAGAGCAATATGCTGGCCACAGTGAAAATTGCAAACCCAAGGTTATACATTTTTACCCGGCCATAGATATCTGATATTCTACCAAAGGTAACAAGCAGTGTTGCAGTAATGACCATATAGCCCAACAGCATCCACAAAAAGTAGTTTGTTTCGCCTGGGGCAAGAGGATTTATGCCAATTCCGTTAAAAATTGCCGGAAGAGAAATCAATAAAATGCTAGAGTTAATGGTCGCCATTAAAACGCCCAATGTCGTGTTCGATAACGCTATCCATTTGTAGTGAATGGATATTTTGGCGCCAGCTTGTTGAAGTTGAGCCACGCAAAAGCCTCCAATAATGAAAGAAAAAAATGTGGTTATTTTTAGTATAACAAATTTGATACATTAACGCAAACGTTAAACTTTTCCGCACAAATGGTCTTTGCTATTTTCATCAGGATGAAGACCAACAGAGCAGAGTACATTGAGTGCCCCAAAGCGCCTGTTGTTGAACAAACATTGTATGGTACACATAGGTGGAGGTGGGGAAACAAGCCACATGATTCATCGTGTGGTGTTCGTTTCGGGGCCTCCCGGCTTCCAACGCCGCGCCGGAGCATTTGCGCCGCTATATCGCACTTGTTTTCATATAATCACTGCCCGGTACACATTGAGGCAATGCAATCCGGTAGGGGCGACCCTTGCGGGCGCCCTTGCTGCCCGGCTTCCACTATTGCCCTGTGGGATATTTTGATATAATAAAATATTTTGGGGGACACCCCAATCCCCGCGCAAGGGGCTACCGCCCCTTACGTATCCCCATGTGTACCGTGCGGTGGGTGTTTATAAAAGAGATTTTGGGAGGCGCCCCAATCCCTGCGCAAGGGGCATCCGCCCCTTACGTATCCCTATGTGTACCGTGTGGTGGTTGTTTATAAAAGATATTTTGGGGACACCCCAATCCCCGCGCAAGGGGCATCCGCCCCTTACGTATCCCTATGTGTACCGTGTGGTGGTTGTTTATAAAAGATATTTTTGGGGACACCCCAATCCCCGCGCAAGGGGCATCCGCCCCTTACGTATCCCTGGTTACGCAGGTATATCTTGTCCCTCTTTAATTGTCAAAGACCATAACCGCATGCAAATGCCGATTAATTTGAAATTTTCCGGGATATGCTATATAATACATGTGAGCGTTCCTAAGCGGCTGCCCGCATATTTCGTAAAAATTCAGGCAGGCGGCAGGCGCGCCGCAAAAATCTGTACACATCATTCAACAAAGGTGATCTGTGCAGCCTTCACAACTATTATGAATATACCAGCGCCGGAATAGCTAGCCGGTGAAGATTGGAGCAGTTTGCACAATGGCCGAAAAGGGTAAACTTTCTAAAACAGCGAAAGCTTCGCTGGCTTTGAACGACACACAACATCATCTTACACAGCGTGTTTGCGCCAAATGCGGCGAACGAATTAACACCAAAGATATGTTCCCGGTGAAAGTCGCCAACAAAGGAATGATCTATTACCATAAAGATCACTATAACAACTAGCCACCAGGTATTGAGTTACAGTAAATAAAACACAGACCTTCTTCGAAATCATATGTATTACGAAAAAGCTGTCTGTGTTTTTTAGTAACTACTCAGGGGGACAAGGAGCTTCTAAGTACCTTTCCAAGCAGTAAAATAAATTAGACGCCTACAAGCGCCGCCTTCACTTCAGCGCTTACGTTTAAATTGGCGAAGAATTAGCAGCCATCCGGAGTTAGCTGACATTGATTATTTTGTATTGCTTCCTGAACCTCCAGCGCCGACGCTTGAGGAAGCTGCGGAAAGAGTGTATGCGCTTCAGCGTTTGCCGCCAAAAACACCCCAAATTTTATAAGGAACTGTGGCTTGGTCTTTGTTGTATTGATGACTGAAGATGCATTGGAAACAAAATCGATAGAAAATAAACAGCCATAAATGCCGCTTTCAGCGTTTGTGGTAGCTTGCTGAATATCCGGCAGTTCCGAGGGCCAAAGCGCAGATAATTCTGCGCACGAATAAGGCCAGCCTTCAAAATCGGCCATAGGTGATGAGAGTTGACCTGGCCCAGCGTCAAAAAATGATATTGACACCCCTTCTATGTCTGTGGGTGAATAACTTATAAAAACAAAAGCAGAAGCAGTACCAGAACCACCTGCAACAATGTTTTGGTACCTCTGTTTCGTATCAAGCGATGTATAGATCCAGATATCGGAAATACCAATGCTGGCAGACCATAAATTATTTGGCATTCCTCCGAAAATTTCGGGAGGAAATGTTGGAGAAAGTATATGCAGATTCACTTGCCGGCTCATGGTAACCAGCCAAGGGCTTTGAATTGCTTGAACCTTTCCGTTTATCAATATATGCGAACCAGCCGGAGCTGTTTCACTCCAAACAGCATTCGTTCCAACCGGCGCAGATTTAATCTCATGTATCGCCTGTGTCTGCATATCGCTTGGCAAATTCTGCAAAGTCTCAAAAATATTGATGACACCTACGTATTTACACGATGAAGGTGTTAATACTGTGAATTTTGGGAATTGAATAATACATGTAATTGACTGGAAGGGAGGGGCAATTAACTGAATGGTGTTATCGCCGTTTTGCGCTGGATAACTTAACCCTTGGGCAAATGATTTTCCATCAAAAGAATATCGCTGGTTATTAATCAGAAACTCACCGGATGTTATATTTGTATTGAGATCAAAATAACCCGGAGGTGGCGTTGTATGCGCTGGCGCTGCGCCGAAAAAGGGGCGCAGCGCAACGAGCAGGGCGATGACTACACCAACCGACACAAGCATTGCCGGCCACTGGAATTTTTGCTGCCTCGGCAGTTTTCTCCACCAGCGCGGCAAAATTGATTTTGACGTATTTTCTTGCGAATTCTCGTTCATGGCAAACTTCCTTTCTTTTGCTCTGCCCTTTTGTCACTGATATGACTCTTGAACAGAGCAATTGAAGACAACATATTTCACATCTGTTTTCTATGAGCATGTTCATCCGTTACTACCTAAGAAGAATAAAGCAAGGAATGGCGTTTTCAATGCTGCACGCCACTCGGCAATCTACACCGCGCCGTAACATTCGCCATAGAGTGAATACCGAGCGGTACACATGGGCGGAGGTGGGGAAACAAGCCACATGATTTATCGTGTGGTGTTCGTTTTATGACTGCTCGACTACCATTATTATCTTGTGGAATATTGTTTTATATTATTTTGGAGGCGCCCCAATCCCCGCGCAAGGGGCGGCTGCCCCTTACGAATCCCCGGCGTATGGCGCCGCGCGGTACACATTGAGGCAATGCAATCCGGTAGGGGTGACCCTTGCGGTCGCCCTTGCTTCCCGGCTACCA
>JAJYBV010000051.1 GCA_021778805.1 Chloroflexota bacterium
CGCTCCGGTGCGGTGTAATTTGCCGTGCGGCGCTTATGTACCGCGCGGCGTAGTTTGCCGGGTGGCGCTTGTGCTACGGCGCGGTGTAGTTTGCCGGGCGAAGCTTATGCTACGGCGCGGCGTAGGTTGCCGGGCAGCGTAGGTGGCCGCGCGGCGCTGGTGCTACGGCGCGGTGTAGTTTGCCGGGCCGCGCTTGTGTACCGCACAGCCTCAAAACGAACACCACACGATACTCTCTTCTTATAAATACACCCTGCACGGTACACATGAGGCAATGCAATCCGGTAGGGGCGACCCTTGCGGTCGCCCTTGCTGCTCGGCAATCAATACTGCTCTGGAGGATATTGTATAAAATAAAAAAGATTTTGGGTGGCGCTTGTGCTACGGCACAGCCTCAAAACGAACACCACACGATACTCTCTTCTTATAAATACACCCTGCACGGTACACCTGAGGCGATGCAATCCGGTAGGGGCGACCCTTGCGGTCGCACTTGCTGCTCGGCAATCAATACTGCTCTGGAGGATATTGTATAAAATAAAAAAGATTTTGGGCGGCGCTTGCGCTACGGTGCGGTGTAGGATGGCCGGGCAGCGCTTGTGCTACGACACAGCCTCAAAACGAACACCACACGATACTCTCTTCTTATAAATACACCCTGCACGGTACACCTGAGGCGATGCAATCCGGTAGGGGCGACCCTTGCGGTCGCCCTTGCAGCCCGGCCACCAATATTGTCCAAGGAATATTTTTAAAAATAAAAGATTTTTGGGGACACCCCAAAACGTTTGTTTTAATATACTCGCCGCATAAGATTACACATGCGGCGTAGTTTACCGGGCAGATTGGCGCTACGTTCAATGCAGCGCAGGATTTCATCATTTACAACCTAATTTCACTATGGATTACAAATGGTTTCACTTCCCCAATCATATTCCATCCCTTTTGTTGTCGGTTTCTTTAAATTGTATTCTTCAAAATAAATACCATAAAGGTCTAAATAATTGCTATATCCTGTCCAACAATCCAAATGAATATAAGTTCTATAATAGATTTGAGACCATGAAAAATCTGGCGCAAGTGGATAGTCTCCCTGCCATTGTGTGCCATCCTGATACGTTATCACAAAGTAAACATCTGCAACAAAATCATAGTTTGCTGCGATTCCACCTACAAAATAAACATGTATTTTTTGAATTTGAATCGATTGTACCTTTCGTGTATTCGCGCATTGCATGGTTTGTCCTATATTTGGTACTCGCACTTGGTCCATTATATCTTCAGCATCAGAAGATATTGGCTGCGCACAGGGTATTGTTCCATACACCATATTATAATCATGGAAATATTGTAGCAGTATATCTTCCGGTCGACTATTCAGCAAACCCGGTCCTGGTGGCACCTGTTGTGGCGTGTAGGTATATCCGCCATTGAATGTTCCCCATGCGGGATTAGGGATATCACGATCCTTATATTGCTGCACATAATAGACCATCGATCCACAAGCTGCTACCCATATCACAAGAATTGTTATTCCTAATTTAAGCCATTTTCGTGATTTCTGCTGTTTGCCTTTCATCTTGTCCTGCTCCTCCACCTTTTACAATGTTGCTGCTACCATTTATAAGTATAAGTTGCATTCCATATCTGTATTACGCACAAATCCACTTTTTATTCTCATTAATATGTCGCGAACAGAACACGGATTTACTAAACCGATTGAAACTGCACAAACAACATCTTTTTGATGTGGCAAAATCACCTCACGGTACACACCAGGGTTTCGTAAGGGGCGGATGCCCCTTGCGCGGGGCTTGGGGCGCCCCCAATATTTTTTGAGTATGTTTGGCCATCAATCCACAAACCATTAGCGGTTAACAGTTTGATTGGCTTTATATATGCTATAAAAAGGGAAATATCACTCAATATTGTCGCAAAGGAACTGCATATGGCAGCAGCAAAACGAAAAATTCAAAAAAAAACTGCGCCTGCCGCCCAACCGCAAACAGCCATTTCTGTGCCTTCAGCAAGCTGGTTGGCGCAGATGCCCAAAGAGCATCGCATTATGTATTCGGCAGCGCTGATAGGCATATTTTCTGCCCTGACCCTATCCGGATATATTCCCGCTGCAAGCAATACCGCTCTGCGCCCGCTCGCTGCAATCTTCAGCGCTATTTTTGGCTGGGGCGCTCCTCTGCTGTTGGCAGGCATGGTTTATTTGTGTTCTGTATTAATTTGGGAGATAGTACAGCGCCGCAAAATTATGTATACCAGCCAAGTTATTGGAGTCTTTGCGCTGCTGATATTCCTGCTAATCGAAAGCGCCGAACTGCCACTGCCGCCATATAGCGGCCTCGTTGGCCGCGCCGGCGCAGCGCTGCTGCATCCGCTATCAGCTGCCTCCCGGCATATTCTGCTCCTTGGCGCAATAATAATAGACGCAATTATTGTTTATAAAATCACCTGGAGTGATATCGCGCGGTTCACCAAAAATCTTTTGCGAGACCCGGCTTTGCGTCGTCGTACACTGCCGGATAGCGAAGATGAAATCCCAATAATCAGTCATGCTCCAGCCGACGCCGGCGCATTTGAGCACGCTGGGATAATAACCGGCATGAATATGCAAGCATACACAAAAAATGCACAAAAAATAGGATATTCCACGACTCCTTCACACATTCGCGGCATCACCGGCGCAGAAACTGCTGTCAACGATAGCGCCGCCGCAGAAACATCCTATGACACCCCGGCGTATCTGCGGAAACGAACCGCCGATAGTGAAAACCACAGCAACGAAGAGTATGCGCTGCCTCCGCTTTTGCCAGCTAAATCGGGGAAATTGCACCGTGCAGTCAAAGAAAACACCGGCGAACATGTGGCGCATGAATCAGAAAAATCATTGCCACAAAACACCGCACTTAACTGGGTTCTGCCATCTATGCAGCTTTTCAACCAGCCTCCGGAAGCGCGCGGCGTAAATATGCCGGAATATATCGAACGCCTCGCCAGCGTTTTAGAACGAACAATGCGCAGTTTTCATGTAGATGTTGAGGTGCGGCGTTCCGATATCAGCGTTGGGCCTTCCATCATTCGTTTCGGCGTTAGACCGGTAGAACGCATGAAAGTTGATGACCAGGGCCGCGCTGTAATAGATTCCCGCGGGGATCCCATCGTCTCTCGAACACGTGTCAGCAGAATTATGAATTTGAAAAATGACTTGGCGCTGGCGCTGGAAGCTAAATCTCTGCGGATGGAAGCCCCCGTTCCCGAACGGCCATATGTTGGTGTGGAAATACCCAACGCATTTAATCGCCTGGTTTCCCTGCGCGAAATATTGGAAAGCCGCGAGTTTCGCGAAATTGCGCCAAAATCAAAACTCACCATAGCCCTAGGCCGCGACGTTGCCGGAAAGGTGCGCACCGGTGATTTGGCGCGGTTTCCTCACTGCTTGAT
This sequence comes from Chloroflexota bacterium, assembly GCA_021778805.1. GTDB lineage: Bacteria > Chloroflexota > Ktedonobacteria > Ktedonobacterales > JACDGC01 > JAJYBV01. The sequence goes on from JAJYBV010000051.1 coordinate 3,454, forward strand.
AGCCGGCGCTACAGGATCGGGGAAAAGCGTGTGCCTGAACGCAATAATCTGCTCAATTTTATCGCAAGCGGCGCCCGAAGATGTTCGGTTTATTCTGGTGGATCCCAAAATGGTAGAGTTAACAATGTACTCCGGCATCCCGCATTTACTTACTCCGGTAATTACCGATCCTAAACAAGTAGTCGCAGCGTTAGAAACGGCGCTGACAGAAATGGAGCGGCGCTATAAACTGTTTTCACAGCTGAATGTTCGCAATTTAATGGGTTATTCCGCGCTCCGGCAGGAAAAACATGGCGCAGATTTGGAGCAGCTGCCGCAAATTGTAATTATTATAGATGAGCTGGCAGACCTGATGATGCTGGCACCCGAGGAAGTAGAACGCAGTGTATGCCGGCTTGCACAGTTGGCGCGCGCAACCGGCATTCATTTAGTCGTGGCCACACAGCGGCCGTCTGTAGACGTGATCACCGGGCTGATTAAAGCAAATATCCCCACACGCATTGCTTTCTCAGTGTCTTCGGCAATCGATTCGCGCACAATTTTAGACAGCGGCGGAGCAGAACATCTGCTGGGTAAAGGCGATATGCTCTTTTTAGCCGGAGACGCGCCGCGCGCTGAACGCATTCAGGGTGTGTTTGTTGCAGATGAAGAAGCGCAGCGTTTGGCAGATTTCTGGAAGAATCAACAGTTGCAGCGAATGTGATTGTTTTTTTCTGCAATTGAGACAAAGAAAACGATAAAATTTATGTGATATAATACGTTGGTACGTTCGTGATTTTTGTTGAAATTGTTTAAGGAAAAGCATGGCCAAATTAAAAATAAACCGCCTAACTGAAGATGAGATTGCTCAATATGTGGCGCCGATTGAAACTCGCATAAAATATACGTTTCACAATAAATCGCTGCTATATCTTGCCCTCATTCATCGATCATTTGTATTTGAAACTCCCGGCGCAAATTCACAAACAAATGAACGGCTGGAGTTTCTAGGCGACGCCGTCTTGGCGTATGTTTCTGCTTCTTATCTGTACAATACTTTTCCCGATCAAGATGAAGGAACATTAACACTTGTAAGGGCAAAATTGGTCAACGCCGATTCCTTAGCGAAATACGCCAAAGAAATTCAATTAGGCAGCAGCCTGCTTTTAGGAAAAGGTGAAGAGTCTTCAGGCGGCCGCGAACGCGATATTATCCTGGCCGACGCTTTAGAAGCAATTATTGGCGCAATAACATTGGATGGTGGCGTTGAGCAATCTACATCTTTTATCGTCCAGTTTATTCAAAACGATGCCCAAAACAGCATTCAAACCAAAAATTTTAAGGATGATAAATCGTTATTGCAGGAAAGAATTCAGTCAAAAATCGGTAAAACCCCCGTCTACGAAGTAGTGGGAGAATCCGGCCCAGACCATCACAAACAATTTAAGGTTGAAGTTCGATTGAATAATATCACTATCGGTTGCGGCGAAGGTCCCAGTAAGCAAAAGGCGCAACAGGCGGCGGCGCATGATGCGCTGCACAATGGCGGCTGGCTGGAGCAATAATTTTTTTATTTACATAGGCTAGGAGGCAGATGTGAAACAAAGTCAGGAAACAACAACCAGCACTGTTATAAGACAAAAAGTAACTCCTAAAATGATTGTTTCTCTGCGCTTGCTCAATATGAGCGCAAGCCAGTTATTTGAAGCAATTGCTGATGAATGCAAGGAAAATCCCGCGTTAGAGTTATCCGAAGTTTCGTGCTGCGACCGCTGCGGAGCGCCGATTGCGCGCTACACTGCATGCCCTAACTGCGGATATTCTTATTACCGCGCCAACGAAACTCAAAGCAGATATACTCAAACCGAAACCATCGACGCAATACCCTTGCTGCCATCCCAAGAAACGCTGAAAGAATATCTGCTGCAAACATTATTGCTTACTATCGATACAACCGACGCGCCAATTGGCGAAGCGCTTATCGGCAATCTGGATGAACACGGCTATTTAAGCGCATCTATCCCCAATATTGCTGAAGAAATTGGAACAGATCCGCAGCACGTGCAGGCAGTATTAGAGAAATTGCAAACATTAGAGCCGGCCGGAGTAGGCGCACAAACAGTACAAGAATGTTTATTGCTTCAGGCGCGCTGGCTGATTGCGCAAGGCCATGGACACCCGCTGATTGAAGAGTTGCTGCAAAACTATATCCACATGCTGCAGCCGCGATTCGCGCCGGAAATTGCGAAGCGTTTACACGCGAAAGTAACGGATGTCGCCGAAGCAATCTATTTTATTCAACGCCATCTTACCCCCTACCCTGCGTTAGCAAATTTCGATGCATTCTCTCAGCCCGAACCATGCCTGCGCATGAAGCCGGATATTTCTTTTCGCAGCAATGATGACGGTGTTTCCGCCGAAGTTATCGAACGCAGCAGAATCCGCTTAAAATTAGAGCAATCATATAAAAAATTGCTTACCCAATGTGACACGTGCACAGTCAATGAATCGAAACAAGAGCATATTTTAAAGTATGCCCGCAGAACAAAATTTTTTATTGATTGCATAAAACAACGCTGGGAAACCCTGCAAACTATTGCAACCTATATTGCCACAGAACAGCGCGAATTCATGGAAACCGGTGTGCGCGCACTTAAACCAATGACGCGCACCAGCATCGCGCACGCCGTTGGTGTAGATGAATCTACCGTCAGCCGCGCTATTAATGGCAAATTTATCATGCTGCCAAACGGCGATATCCACCCATTTGAAATCTTTTTTGATAACTCTCAGTCTGTGAAAGACCATATTTTGGAAATCGTTCAGTCAGAAAATCAACTGCACCCAATGAGCGACGCCGAAATAGTTAAACGTCTGCGGCAACGCGGAATTTTTATTCAACGGCGCACCATCACCAAATATCGCATGGAATTGCAAATCGGCTCTTCTCGCGAACGCCGCAATTTATTTCCGGAGCTTGCAAAAAAATAACTGCCGATAAAACAGCATATTTACAATAAATTTTTAAAAAGACTACCAATTTTGCCAAATTTATTGTATAGTAAAGATGGTAGTGTTTTCAATAATCATTTTTTTGATGAATTCGTGTTTTGCATGGATAGCTTCGGTATACGCTAGTACCGATTGCTGATGAGCGTTTAAAGTGGTGTTTTGGGGGAAATTGCTTATTCTGCCTGAACGCCGCATTATTTTTTGATAATTTGCGGAAAAACAGCAGTATAACAGGTCCTATCCGTCTTGTAGAACGATAGTATGATGATATTGTAAATAGTGCTGCCAAGAATATATCTGCAGCAGAATAACTGAGAGGAGGCGGCGCATGCAGCAGCAGCATCCTGATGATCAAGCTTTTGAAGCGTTGTTTATACGAAATGAGCAGCAAGTCCGTGGGCGTATCGCATTAATCGAAGATGGTGAATCTACACGGATATTTATTGAGCGCAACTTGCGCGCACAAGGATACCACGTTAAGTGTATTGAAGACGGAGCAAGCGCATTACCGTTGCTTCGCATTTTCCGGCCGGATATTGTGTTATTAGATGTTGGCCTGCCGGATGTTTCAGGCTATAAAGTGTGCGCGCAAATTAAAAAAGAACCGTTGTTGCAGCAAACTACCGTTATTATGCTCACCGGCCACGCCGGCGAGGAAAGCCGCATTGCCGGGGCAGCCGCCGGCGCAGATGATTATATTATTAAACCCTGCGAAATCCCTGAATTGCTGGCGCGCGTCGCCGCGCATATCCGCCTGAAAAATAAAGCGCGCGAACAATGGCTGGACCCTATTACGTCGTTGCCCGGTTTAGCGGGCCTGGAATCGGTTGTAGCAGAGTTTATTCAGAAAAAAAATTCTTTCAGCGTCATTTACGCCGATATCCATCATTTTAAAAGCTATAACGACCGATATGGGTATATCGCCGGAGACGCATTTCTTGCCGCCGCAGCCGATATCATCCGCAACGCCATTTCAGCAGTCGCTGAAGCTCATCAATTAGATGATGAACAGCAAATTATTGTTGGCGGGCATGTAGCCAGCGATGATTTTGCCATTGTTACAGCCCCTGAATTCAAACAAGAAATTATGGATTCCATTACCGCGGAATTTACTGCTTTAGCGCCTTCTATGTATCGCACAATCGACCGCGATAGAGGCTGGATACCCGGAATAGAAAAAGACGGATCTTCAACCCGATTTCCATTTGTAACTATTATAATTAAATCTCGAGATGTAAACATGGCCGATTTTGCCCAATTAGAGCCTTCAGAAATTATGGAGGCCGTTAAACCAATTTGGGGCCAGCTCCAACAGGAAACAAAATCTGCATAACCATGGTTCCCGCGCAGGATATGAGCGCTTTTACTTTTTTATGCCGCATTATCCTGCGCCGCCCCTTGTTTTCTTACAATTTATGTACAAGTTTGCCATTCCTCAACGCCAGATCATATACTAAATGTGTATATACAGCGCAAAAGCGCTGAAAATCCACACATGCTGCCTTCAATTGCGCCTGACCGAATATATGCTGTTCGGAAGCAATGTGCTAACGGCAGTTTTGGAGGATACTATCAGGAGGTTATATTCCTTTGGCAAACATTGTTCCCATGAAACAACTGCTGGAAGCTGGCGTGCATTTTGGTCACCAAACCCGCCGCTGGAATCCCAAAATGAAGCAATTCATTTTTACCGATCGCAATGGCATTCATATCATCGATCTGCAGCAGACAGTTTCACGCTTAAATGAAGCGTGCAAATTTGTTTCTAAGTTAACATCCGAAGGCGAAAGAATTCTTTTTGTCGGCACCAAGAAACAAGCGCAGGAAGCTATTAAAACAGAGGCTCAGCGCAGTGAACAGTATTATGTTAATACCCGCTGGCTCGGAGGCATGCTTACAAACTTCCAAACCATCCAATCTCGAATCCGCTATATGCGCGATTTGGAACACCGTAAGGAATCGGGCGATTTTGACCGATTAACCAAAAAAGAAGCTCTGCATCTTGATGAAGAACTCGAACGTCTGCAGAAAATCTTTACCGGTATTCGCGATATGAAACAACTTCCCGGCGCAATTTTTGTCATCGATACACGCAAAGAACATACCGCAGTGCTGGAAGCCCGCCGCTTAGGCATTCCCGTAATTGCGCTGGCCGACACGAACTGCGATCCCGATGAAATCGATTATCCGATTCCGGCAAATGATGACGCCATCCGCGCTGTCGCGTTGCTGTGCGCAAAAATTGCCGATTCTGCCATTGACGGCAAAGCCGTGCTGGAAGCGCAGCAGAAGGAAGAGTCTGGCGAGTCGATGGACCAAGAAGCCGCCGCCGCAACTGAAAGTTCCCCTGAAGAAACTTCAGGGGAATCCGCCGGAAAAGACCAAGCAACTGCTCCCAGCAATGAACCTGTGGATGAACCTAAAACCGATACAACTGAAGAGTAAAAATCCGGCAGAATCGGCTGGATTCACTCCACCGGAACTGCACCGGCTGCTGAGATGGGCAACGCGCTGAATACCATTCACGCTCGCCCATTTTCGCTGTAATAAGCAGATATTCCCGAGTTTTGGGAAATAGTGAGACTGTAAAGCGTACTAAATCGTTTATATTTTTGTGAGATACCATGTCCTCACAAGTTTTAGAGGAGTTACTTCCATGGAATTTAAAGCAGAAGACGTAAAAAAGCTTCGTGAAATTACCGGCGCCGGATTTGCAGATTGCCGATCTGCCCTTACCGAAGCTAAGTCTTTTGATGAAGCGAAAAAAATACTTGAAGAAAAAGGCCAAAAACGCGCCGAAAAAGTAAAGGGTCAGGAACGTGACACTACTCAAGGCGCCGTTGTTTCGTATATTCACCACGGCAACAACGTCGGCGTATTGGTAGAAATGAACTGCAGCACCGATTTTGTGGCGCGCAACGAAGATTTCCGCACGTTGGGCCGCGAAATCGCCATCCAAATTGCCGGATATAATCCCAAGTACATTTCTTTTACCGATATCCCGGAAAATATCATTACTGCCGCAAAAAGCGAACTGGAAGGCGCAGCCGATGTCAAAAAGAAACCGGTTGCCGTCCGCTCTAAAATTGTTGAGGGGCGATTGCAGAAAATGTTTGCTCCCGAAGTTTTAATGCTGCAGCCTTGGGTAAAGGATGAAACAAAAACTATCGGCGCGCTGATTGATGACCTCATCCGCAAAACCGGAGAAAATATTGTTGTTCGCCGTTTCTCACGCTTCGAGATCGGCAAATACGAAGATAGCGCTAATCAGCAATAACCTATTGTAACTTTCGGCAGATTTTAGTTTATGTAAACTAAAATCTGCTCTGTTTTATTATCTTCTGCCGAAATGGATACTAATTTATGATAAACGCTGGTTTATCTCACATTCATTATCCCCGCATCATGGTAAAATTCAGCGGTGAAGCGCTGGCCGGATCGGTTGGATATGGGTTGGATCAATCCGTTCTGAAGCATATTGCCCACGAAGTTCATACTGTGTATGACCGCGGCGTGGAAGTCGCCATCGTTGTTGGCGGCGGAAATATTGTGCGCGGCGCCACAGCTACCGAAACCGGGCTGGATCGCCCTCAAGCCGATTATATGGGTATGTTGGCTACCGTCATTAACAGCATTGCCCTGCAAAATATTCTGGAACACGAAGGTATTGTTACTCGCGTTCAAACCGCTTTCCCCATGCCAGCCGTCGCTGAACCATACATTTTGCGCCGCGCTTTACGACACTTGGAAAAAAATCGCGTTGTTATCCTTGCCGCAGGTACCGGCGATCCCTATTTTACTACCGATACCGCTGCCGCTCTGCGCGCATTAGAATTGAATTGCACCGTTCTGCTGAAGGGTACAAAAGTTGATGGCGTGTATTCAGCAGACCCGAAAAAAGATCCCGCAGCGCGCAAATACGCCGAACTTACTTATTCCGAGGCCATTAACCGCGAACTACAGGTGATGGACCGCACCGCATTAACAATGTGTCAGGATCATAATCTGCCGATTATTGTTTATAATTTAATGGAAGCCGGCAGCTTAGAACGCATCGTTTTTGGCGGCAGCCAAGGCACTATCGTTCATTCTATGCCAAACTCGAAAGAAGGGTATCGCTGGTATTAAACGGATTTTTTTCTTCCGTAAACCAGTGTGTTGCCTTAGAAAGGTTTAACAGTTTATATTATGGCCAATGATGATATTTTTGGCGACGCAGAACATCGCATGTCTCAGGCAATTGAAGCCCTGCGCCGTGAATTAGGCTCTATTCGCACCGGCCGCGCTGCCCCTAGCTTAATTGAACATATTTCCGTAGAATACTACGGAACACCAACCCCTTTGCAGCAAATTGCCGCCATTCATGCGCCGGATGCGCGTACACTTACCGTTCAGCCATGGGATCGCAAAGCGTTGGATGACATTGAAAAAGCGCTACAAAAAAGTGATTTGGGTATTACCCCTTTAAACGATGGCACGGTTATTCGCATCACTTTTCCACAGCCCACTGCCGAACGACGCAAAGAATTGGTTAAACAAGCGCATAAGCGTGTTGATGACGCTAAGGTCGCCGTGCGCAATGTTCGCCGCGACGCGCATGATCACCTTCGGGAACAAGAGAAAAATAAACTGATTTCAGAAGATGAACAAAAACGCGGAGCCGATCGTCTGCAAAAATTAACCGATAAATATATTGCGGAAATTGACCAGATTGCTCAGGCAAAAGAGCAGGAAATTCTTGCAGTTTAACTGCAAGAGAAGAGGTCTTGAATATGTCGAAGGGCATTGTTGATTTAATCCTGCATCTACTTAAATCTCCTTCAGGTAAATCAAAAAATCAGGAGAATTCCCTCCCCGCGGAGCCACGCGCCATTACCCCGGAACACGTTGCTATTATTATGGATGGCAACGGCAGATGGGCTACAAAACGGCATTTGCCGCGCGGCGCCGGCCACCGCGCCGGAGTTGAAGCGCTGCACAATATTGTTGAAGCAGCGCCGCAGGAAGGCATAAAATTTTTAACGGTTTACGCCTTTTCTACCGAAAACTGGGGACGGCCAAAGGATGAAGTTGATGGCTTGATGGACTTATTTTGGGACTCTTTCAACCGTTATTTGGAAAGTCTGCGCGCTGAAGGTGTTCGTATTCGGCATTTCGGAAGACTTCAAGAGCTACGCCCGGATATTCAGCAAGGCATTCACAACGCCGTAGAATCTACTAAAAATAATACCCGGCTAAACCTGAATGTTTGCTTGAATTACGGGGGCAGAGCCGAAATTCTCGACGCCATTCGCGCCGTGATGGCTAGCGGTGTGCCTGTAGAAAATGTGACGGAAGATATGATTACCGCTCATATGTATTCGCACGATATTCCCGATCCCGATCTGATCATCCGCACCGCCGGTGAAATGCGGCTTTCTAATTTTTTGGTTTGGCAAAGCGCATACAGCGAATATTATTCTACGCCAACACTCTTTCCCGATTTCGATCGAAACGAACTGGTTGTTGCGCTGAATTCGTTTGCGCAGCGCAAACGCAAGTTTGGCAAAGTAGATCCGGAACACGCGAATATGGCGTACCTTGCCAAAGATACAAAATCGCATGTACCATCGAAAGTTTCCCGTTCGTAAACCGCGAATAAATAAAATATAGTGTATAATGTATAAAAGTCGTAACGCATAGCTTTCACACGGGTTATACCGGCAGGAAAATATGAAACACTGCTCCCTCAAAACACCAGGTTTTGCGGATAGTATTAGTTTTCTTTTTGTTTTTTTAATGACTATCATAAAATAAAAAGAAAGTTCCGGTGATACTTGCTTTGCGTGTAAACAGTGATAAAAAGGGCGCCAGGTATGAGTGACAAAGCAATCGACCCCAATGAATCAGGTTTAGAGGCGGCAAAAAAATCTCAATCCAAGCTTTCGTCAATCAAAAAGCGCCTAACCCCCGATTGGCTGACATCCTTATCCCAAAGATTGGTTACTGCCGGAATCGCCATCCCTATAGTTGTTGTTGCCGTATGGTTCGGCGGATGGGCAGATGTTGCGTTAGGCATCCTGATTTTGGGGTTGGGTATTTATGAACTGAAGAAAATGTTTGAAAAACTTGGGTATCGGCCTTTAACAATTCTCAGTTTTTGTTTCGGATCCTCACTTTTCCTCGGCATTTTACTGCTTCCCGCATATCGGCAGACGATAATGGAAGTGATGGTGATGCTGCTGGTGCTTGGCTCCCTTTCGTGGCTGCTCATTACTCGGCATAAACTTGGCACTGCTTTGATGGATTGGGCGCTTACCCTTGTTATGGCGCTTTACTTAGCTTGGCCGCTGTCGTATCTTATAGCGTTGCGCGGTGATGTAATAGGAAGTTCTTCACCAGCTTTCTGGTATATGCTTATCGTATTTTTTGGCGACTGGGCATTTGACAGCGCTGCTTATTTCAGCGGCCGCTTTATGGGGAAGCATTTATTGGCGCCGGTAGTCAGCCCCGGAAAAACTTGGGAAGGCGTTATTGGCGGGTTTTTCTTATGTTTAGCCGCAGTCTATGTATTCAGTATACCCATTCGTGGAATTTTTGCTTGGTATCACGCCATAGCGTTGGCTATACTCATAAGTTTTGCGGCAACCATCGGAGATTTAGCGGAATCGCTTATTAAGCGTCAAGCGCATGTTAAAGATAGCGGAACGTTTTTTCGCGGGCACGGCGGTGTGCTGGATAGAATCGATAGTTTACTGTTTGTAGCGGTAGTTGTTTATTTTTATGTAACATTGGTGCTTTGAAGCTCCAACGCGCCACATACCTTAACAGATGCATGATGCGCTGCAATGGTCAAGAAATTATCCCCACGGATATTGAATGATATTCAGCGCAACGGCAGTTAAGATGAGCGCATTGCAAATTGAAATAGTAATCATCGTCATTTTAGGGCGGCTTTTTCCAAGAGCTAAAGAAGCAATAGTAACAATAGCAACCACCAAAATTTTATACATAATTAATGAGCCAAAACCGCTATTCTCCAGCATGGAATGCATAATAGGGTTGCCTTCTACTAAACCAGCGTGCAAATCAATCCACGTGCTGATTAAATCTCCGGCGTTCAGCACTGCAAAAGCGCCTAATAAGATTGGTGTTGCAACATCTCGTTTTTGAAGTTGTAATTGCATGTACGTTGTTCCTTCATAAGGTAATTCCATATATAACTATCGTACATGCGCCGCAAAATACTATGGGAAATTCTGTTTAGCAAAGCAAACTACTATCCAATAACAGCTTTATCTTTCTTAAAACCGCTTATTTTTAGATTGAGATTCATAGATTCCTTATTCCGGCGTTTTGCCAATATTCTCGCACTTCACGCAGCGAAAGTTGGCCGGGAGCCGAAGATTGCACAACCGAAGCAAAACTAAGGCACGAGCCAAACAACGGCCCCGCCAAGCGAGTTACAGCGCCGGCCTCTCCCATTGCCAGCGCAATAACCGGTGTATCAATGGTTTCAGTTACATGCAATGCAGAAATCAGTAAACGCCAGCCCATTTGCGAGGTATGCGCCATCACCGCAAATTTAATCATATCTCCGCCGCATGCGTGCAGTTGCAGCAATGTTTCAATAAAATCTGCGTCATCAGATGGCGGATTCCATTGATGCAGCGATACAACACTGACAATTTGGTGTTCTTTTGCCAACGCAATCAGCATATTTCGCAGTTCCGGTTCCAGTGTATACTCAATATCGATCAGCGAACAAAGCCCGTCGGTGATGATTGTGCGCAGTATATCGGCAGTTTCGGTGGCAGATCCCTTCCATAAGCCGCCTTCCCGCGTTGAACGCAATGTTCCCAGCAATGGAATATCGCCTAAAATTGGCCGCGTCGCAGCCAAAATTTTCCGCGCGGCAGCGGCGTTAAGCGTCGTGTCGCTGTCTAAGCGGATTTCGATGATATCCGGAAGTATATTGGCAGAGGCAATGATACGCGCCTGATTCGCTGCTTTTTTAGGGCTGGAAGCAAGAATCGGGGCGCATACCAGTGGTATTGCTCCACCGGCGCTGATGCGCGAATGTTTGATAGAAACCGGTTTTGTAGTCATATTTCCATTGTATCGCAAATTCACGCTACGCGCCGATCGCGCTTTAGGTTGCAAGGTTACAGCCACGCTCATTTTGCTTTTTTAGCGCGAACATCCCGTAAAAAATACACGCTGGCGCTAAGCAGCAAACCGGCAATAGCTAATCCCGCCATTTCCAGCATCGATTGCACAAAAGCGCCGGAAAAAACATTATTGTTAGTAATTACAAACGGATAGGTCAGCATAGAGTTTCCCAAGAGGATAATGCCACGCATCAGCACATAAAGGGGCAGCAAAACAATGGGTCGCGGCGAAATTTTTCTGGTTCGGAAAAAAACGACGATATCATTTAATATTTCTACCAGTATAAGAACAAGAATAAAATTTGCCATTAAATTAGTTACTGCGCTGATAATTTGATTGCGCATAAATATACTGCTGTCGGTTACTCCGGGAGGCAATGTATGCTGCAAATGTGTAACATCAAACACAAACCACGCGATACTCACTATAATAGCTGACGCAACAATAAGGATCACTAAAACACCGGCGGTAGTATATGCAATATCACCGGCCAAACGCAGCTCTTTCGGCGCACTTTTCTGTAAAAATGTCATTGGAGCCATAAGATCCTTCGGCGCAGATTTTTCTTGCGCGATTGTGGTTTTTTCGCTTTCCGGAACTGCGGCAGATTCAACCGCGGCGGTTTCATCTAAGGGATTCATCTTCCATTTTTCCTTTTCCTGTTTACAATATACGAAATAATAAAGTGTATATATCTATAGACGCTATACATCAAATAAAAATGACATTGCTATGACTTATAACTCTAATTCGAGGTCTGATGAGACTGATTTTGCGGCAAAAATAAAAATAATTCAGTTATTTCCACTTAAACGCCGCGAATACCTGCAATTCTTGCGCAGAAGCTGTTTGCCATTCAAAAAAACTGACACCGATGCAGCCAAATTGTTCAGCCGCCAGCATATCTTCATAAATTTCTCCGCCGGATGGCTGATATCCTCCCGGGGCGCCATCAGATGTAAACATATCATACATCTGGCCCAATTCTTCAATCGGAAAATTTATGCCGCCTAACTGCTGATCAATAGAGATAATTGAGTTCATCAGCAGCGCCGCCGCATCTTGCGGTGTATATGTTTTATGAGGATCGCCATGCCAATAGTCCATAGGAGCTATCACATTAAAATTTGCGGCAATTTCAGGGTAGGGATAGGTCGGGTCGGAATATGGGTTTAGCGTATTGGCGACTAATGGCGTATTTGGGCCAACTATTTGGCGCAAAACTTGGCCATATGCATATACGCGCGGCGCATATAAATTTGCCTCAATATCCGCTAAAATTCCATCTACATGGTCGCCGCTTGGAGTGCGGTAATCCCAAACCATTTTCGTCATCTGAATATCTGCCGAAACATTGCTAAGTGATGGATACACCGCTGCTATCACCGATATTCCGGCCGCATGTGCGACAGGTAATAGTCTGTTTAAGCTATCAGCCCCAAAAAAGCCTCCGTCATTCGAAATTGCTACTTCGGGATAAATGTGGGTAATTCCCGCTGCTTTAGCAGCCGCAATCAACGCAGATATCTCTGTATGACGGGTAAAATAATTTGTAAACCACATTCCTTTGCCCGAAATTGAATACCAAATAGGTTTGCCCTGCACTGTTTGTGTGGCCGGGTTTGGCGCGTTCAGCAATACCATATATGCCCACAGCCAGCCCGTAACCCCATTCACCTGCGCATGATACCAAATATCACCGTTGCCGTCTGCAGCATATTGATCGATGATCGCCGTTGCGCCAACCGCAACAGATTGTATCGACATAGCTGAAGCGTTTGGCGATGCGCGCAGCAAACCGGGTTTCGTAATAATCCCGGCTGTTTGCAGCGGAAACGGTCCTGGCGCCGAAGTCACCGGATGTACAGGGATTGGCCAGATGATATTGGTAAAATTACAGCCGCCATCGGTATAAGCGTTTTGCGGGTATTGAGCGCTGACATCAGATGTAGAAACCCACGCCGATACGCTTCCCAAAAACATCACTTGATACCATGAATTGTCTGAAGATTCGGAGACTACTTGCAGGCTTGTTCCACCAATAACATCAGCAATCAGTGTGCTGGAAATAGTTGGCTTGCTCCAGATATTTGTGCAGGTATTTTGAGTGTACACAACAGTGGGCAGCGTTGCCGCTTCAGCAAAATGCGGCGCCGCGAAAACAGTTGTCCAAATAAGCGCTATTAATATAAGAAGTTTTAAGACGCTGCTTCTGCGCATTTACCTGATCCTTTCGGCGCCGCATATACAACACTGCCGGGCGCTTCCCCAAGATACTGCTGCGGCAAATGCGCGGCGTCCGGCAGTTTTACCTCTCAAATAGGAAGCAGCTCCAACAAATTCCTTATCATTTCACTATCAACAGAACTCTCTAAAAAATATGTTACTGCAACTGCTTCTGTAACTCCAAGATTTCGCTAAGACCGGCTACTCGTAGGTATAAAATCCCCGGCCAGATTTTTTGCCCAAGCGGCCTGCTGCTACCATACGTTTCAGCAATGGCGGCGGCGCATAAGCGGGATCTGGGTTATCGGCGTAGATAACCTCAGCGGCAAACAACGTGGTATCTAAACCGACATAATCTGCCAATGTAAACGGCCCCATGGGATATCCGGTTCCAAGTTTCATCGCAGTATCGATATCTTCCATTGAAGCTGTGCCATTTTCATACATACGAATAGCGGCCAGCAAATAAGGAATCAGCAAAAAATTAACGATAAAACCGGCGGTGTCTTTCGCAATTACCGCGGTTTTCCCTAAAGACGCAGCAAATTCTTTCAGCGTTTCAACGGTAGCATCGCTTGTTTCCAGCGCTCGAACAATTTCAACCAATTTCATGACCGGCGCGGGATTAAAAAAATGCAGGCCGGCAACGCGATCTGCCCGTTTGGTTACAACGGCAATTTCGGTTAGAGAAATAGAAGATGTATTGCTAAGCAGCAGAGCATCCGGCGGCAGCAAAACATCTAAAGCGCGGAAAATCTTTACTTTTTCGGCTTTGTTTTCAATAATCGCTTCGATAACCACATTGCAGGCCACATAATCTTGCAGATTCATGGTTGGGCGCAGTCTGCTGCGATACAGCAAAACATCATCATTGGAAATTTTGCCTTTAGAGACCATAGTATCCCATGCGCCTGTAATGCGCGCCGCGCCGCGATCGACAAATTCCTGTGCAGCGTCTGTTAAGAAGGTGGTATATCCGTTTTGCGCACAGACTTGGGCAATGCCGCTGCCCATTTGTCCGGCGCCGATTATTCCTACAGTTTGAATCGACATTGATTAACGCCTCGTGTTGTAAAAAATACAGCGGAACACCTGCCAAGCTTTATGGCGTTCCCTGTCAACTATATCATGAACCGGCGTGAAACGCAAAGCATAGGAAAAATTAAGGTAACTACTCAGGAGGTAAAGCCAGGAATGGCCATTCTAACGACAGCGCAGCTGCAAGAGCCTGGGATTCGTAAGGGGCGGCGCCTGCCCCTTGCGTGGGGTTTGGGGATCCCCAAATACCTATTTTATATACAAATGAAACACCGCGCGGTACACCTGAGGCGATGCAATCCGGTAGGGGCGCCCCTTGCGGGCGCACTTGCTGCCTGACTTTCAATGCCACGCTGTATCTTTTGCTTTATGGAGACCTTGTCAAAACCACCTGAGTAGTTACAAATTAAGTTGGGGCGCATACGCATATGGAAAAAATCACGATGGAAGTAAATATGCAAATGGTGTTGAGAAAAATACAAATCCGGTGACGACGACTGGATTCGAACCAGTGACCGAAGGCTTATGAGTCCTTTGCTCTACCACTGAGCTACGTCGCCAAAATGGTTGCGGGGGCAGGATTTGAACCTGCGACCTTCGGGTTATGAGCCCGACGAGCTGCCACTGCTCCACCCCGCGTCGTACTTTTGATTATACCCCACGCACAAACATTTGTCAAGGGCAATGCGCGCAAAAAATAAAACTCGCCGTTCTCTTGACAAGACACCGAAAATGCTTTATACTTGTGAAAGAAGATGCGGGTTTGGTGTAGGGGCAACATGCAACTTTCCCAAAGTTGAGATCGTGGGTTCGAATCCCATAACCCGCTCCGCGGAAGCGCATGCAAACGGATAGCATGCGCTTTTTGTTTATCATGTAAGCCGTATTTGTGTTGTGCAGATCTGCGCCGGCAGCAGCTCTATCGCTGCGTAGCGAATTTCTGCGAAACACCGCGCTATCATGCATTTTGATAGCGAATCTTGCGCATTTGGCGCTATACCGGAACATAAACCAAAGCGCCGGCAACAAAATTCTTGTATATCGAGGCTGTATATGGCAGATGAAGGTTTTTCAACCAAAGCAATTCACACCGCCGAATATCACACCGTTTTTCATGGTGACCCGCTAAGCTATCCAATATTCCAAACATCTAGTTTTGGCTTTGAAAGCTTGGATGAGCTGGATGCTTTTTATGCTGAACCCGGCTCGGGTTTCGCGTATTCGCGCGCAGGAAACCCCACAGTGCATGCGTTTGAATCGGTTATGGCGAACCTGGAAGGCGCAGAAGCGGCTTGTGCATTTGCTTCCGGAATGGGAGCAATTTCTGCAGCAATTCTCAGTTTCCTGCATTCCGGCGACCACGTAATTGTCACTCGCGATTTATATGGCGGCACATACAGCTTAGTCACGAAAATAGCGCCGCAATTTGGCGTTACCTGTTCATTGATTGATATGACTGATTTAGCCGCAATAGAGGCGGCAATTCGTCCCGAAACAAAATTGATATGGGGAGAAACCGTTTCTAATCCCACTACAGTTGTTTTAGATATCCCAGCTATCGCCAATATTGCGCATGCGCACGGGCTTGTGTTTGGTGTAGACGCTACATTTACCACCCCTTATTTATCTCTGCCCATTGCTCAAGGGGCAGATCTATCTGTTCATAGCGCTACAAAGTATATCAGCGGGCATGGTGATGTAATTGGTGGCGTTGTTTCCGGCCCACAGAAACTGATAGAAAAAATTCATTTCATGATGACCACTCTCGGCAGCAATATGCAGCCTTTAGAAGCGTATTTGCTGATGCGGGGTTTAAAAACACTGGAAATTCGCATGGATCGCCAAGCTGAAAACGCAATGAAAACAGCTTTGGCGCTGCAAAATCATCCTAATGTTGAACGTGTATTTTATCCCGGATTGCCTTCGCATCCTCAATATGCTTTGGCGCAATCATTACTCCGAAATTCCGGTGGTTTTCTCAGTTTTACTGTGCATGGAGGACTACCTGCGGCGCGCCAGGTGGTTAATAATCTGCAAATAGTAAAACGCTCAGCGAGTTTGGGAGACGCGCATTCCTTGGCCAGCCTGCCAATTATGACCTCGCATCGGCTGCTTAGCCCGGATGCGCGCGCTGAAGCCGGGGTTACCGATAATATGGTGCGCGCGCCAATCGGTTTAGAAAACAGCGAAGATATTATTGCGGATTATGTTCAGGCGTTGGATCGGATGGAAAAATAAACGGTAAGATATGAACGTGGCTGAATCTTTCAGCCGGCGCTATTGTATCTATTTCCTTAGCGAAACATCCTAACATCTGTAAAGGCACAACATGAACAACATGGCAAATAAAAAAATCCTAATCGTAATGGCGCATCCGGATGACGGTGAATTTATGGCCGGCGCAGCCATTGCGCATTGGGCTGCCCAAGGCGCAGATATCTATTACAGCCTTATGACCAATGGCGATGTGGGATCCAGCGACCCCCATATGACCAGTGAAGCTTTAATAGAACTGCGCAGAAACGAAGCGCAAGAAGCAGCAAACCGGCTGGGTGTGCAGCATCCCGTTATTTTCTTTAACCAAATTGATTCGCAGTTAACACATACATTAGATATCCGCCGCGATCTCACTCGTGTTATCCGGCAAATACAGCCCGATGTGATTGTAACTCAGGATCCTTCAACGTATTATCACGACAGAGGATATATTAACCATCCGGATCATCGGGCGGTTGGCGATATAACATTTGCGGCAATTATGCCTTCCGCCAGCACACGCCTTATTTTCCCTGAATTATTGGATGAAGGGTTAGAGCCGCACAGGGTAAGCGAACTGCTTTTGGTAAACACCAATCATCGTGATTATTGGATAGAGGTTACCACTGAAGATATTGAAAAACAGCGAAATGCGCTGCTGGCTCACGCTACTCAAGTAAAGGAAGGCCCGTCACTGGAAAGACTTTTGCAAAACGCGAAGTCTGCGGCGCAGGAAGCCCGTGTTCATGGCCATTTCTTTGAGTACGCTGCTTCCTTTAAATGTTTTCTGTTTTAATGGAACCTAGCTACAATATAAATTGAAGGTAACTAACTCAGGAAGAAAAGCCGGGAATGACTATTCCACCTACTGCGCAGGGCACAAAAGACCATGCAATCCGGTAGGGGCGATCCTTGCGGTCGCCCATGCCGCTTATGCCACCGTATCTGTTGCAGTATCTGAATCTTGTTCCTTCATGTAGATCTTGGCAATACTTCCTTGCAAACTTCCTTTCTTACATTTCGCAGTTTGAAAAAGGGATAAAAGGAATATAGAAGGAGACAAACTGGCATCAAGGATGCGAGGAAGCAAGCCATCACGAAGAGGAGTTGGAGAGATGGAAGAACTGTATCGAGTGGAACATCTGAATCATTTGGGAATCGTAGCTGAAGTATGCCGGGAGATAGGAGTCGCCGAATGGCTCAACCAGCACG
Organism: Chloroflexota bacterium; assembly: GCA_021778805.1. GTDB lineage: Bacteria > Chloroflexota > Ktedonobacteria > Ktedonobacterales > JACDGC01 > JAJYBV01. Next base: position 21,328 of record JAJYBV010000051.1, read on the forward strand.
ACCCGGAGAATCGGCAGCAGGTCTCGGTGGGAACGGCAACCGTCGCAATGGTGTTGAACGGATTGGGATTCAGCAATCGGCAATTGTATTTACTTCCGCAATTCTTTGCCGATAAACCGATCGAACATCTCTTGGGAACAGGTATCAAAGCCGAGGACCTCAATGATGATTGTTTGGGAAGAACCCTGGATTGGCTCTACGAGCAGGATGTCACGCAGCTATTTGCGGGCATTGCCCTGCGTGCCCGCAAAGCCTTTGGGATCACCGCCGGGCGCTTGCATGCGGATACGACCTCTTTTTCAGTGCAGGGAGCCTACGAAGCGCAAGAAGAGGATGCGGAGCAGGTGATAGCCATCACCTATGGGTATTCCCGCGATCATCGCGAAGATCTCAAACAGTGGATGCTGAGTATCATCACATCCGGAGAGGGAGTCCCGCTGTTTCTGCGGCCATTGAATGGCAATGCGAGTGACAAGCAGGCATTGGCCGAAGCGGTCAAGAGCTTGACCCGACAGCTGAAAAAAGCCAACGAAGCGCCGGGCGTCTATATCGCCGATAGCGGAGTGTACAGCACAGAGAATATGACGGGGTTCAATGCCGAGAACACGCATGTGGATTGGGTGAGCAGAGTTCCCGAAACCATGAGTGCAGCCAAAGCGATGGTCATGGAAACGCCGGAGGTCTGGCAGAGCAATGAATTAGGAACCCGTCAGTGGTGGAGCCGGGTGGTGCTGTTGCCGCAAGGACCAGAGCGGTGGATTGTGGTGCGCACCAAAGAAGGAATCGAGCGAGCGCGGAAGACTGTCCAGCGACGAGTAGAGCGCGAGCAGGAAGTTTGGAACAAGCGGATCTGGCATGTGAGCCATCAGGATTTCGCTTGTGAACAGGATGCCCAGAACGCCTATGAGCAGACCATCAAGAAATGTCCCTCCTGGTTTGCCCCTGCGTCTACCTGCACGTCGCATGCGACTTATGAGCAGCGAGGCCGCCCGCGCAAAGATCCCTCTCCGGTGATGGTCTGGCAGATGCACGCTACCTTGACTGTCATTCCGGCCGCCGTTGAAGCAGAAGTCTTGCGAGATGCGGCCTTTATTGTTGGAACCAATTTGCTCGATGCAACCGTCTGGTCTGATGCAGCCATTCTGGCGTTGTATCGGGAACAATCCGTGGTGGAGAAAGGATTTGCCTTTCTCAAAGACCCCCTGTTTCTGGCTTCCTCGGTCTTTGTGAAAAAACCAGAGCGCATCATGGCCATTGCCTTCCTGATGGTGGTGTGTTTATTAGTCTACAAACTCGCGGAAGTACGCATTCGCCAGCGGTTAGCTACCACCGGACAAACCGTTCCCAATCAATTGAAACGGCCGACGGCGCGCCCGACGATGCGCTGGCTTTTTCACTGTTTTGAAGGCATTGATTTGCTTGCTGTCCGCTCTCCCACTGGTGAATGGCTCCCTTCTATTCTCCGTTTATCGGATTTGCATCGCTTGGTCTTACATTTGCTTGGTCCTGCGTATGAATATTCCTATTTGTGCTCCTCTTAATGTGCGAAATGTGGGTCCTTTCTTTTGCTCTGCCCTTTTGTCACTGATATGACTCTTGAACAGAGCAATTGAAGACAATATATTTCACATCTGTTTTGCAAAATAGTTATTGAAAATTTGCCGCAGTGAAGGCGCCTGCAAGCGCCGCCTTCACTTCAGCGCTTACGTTTAAATTGGCTAAAAACTGCAGCCATCCGGAGTTAGCTGACATTGATTATTTTGTATTGCTTCCTGAACCTCCAGCGCCGACGCTTGAGGAAGCTGCGGAAAGAGTGTATGCGCTTCAGCGTTTGCCGCCAAAAACACCCCAAATTTTATAAGGAACTGTGGTTTGATCTTTGTTGTATTGATGGCTGATGATGCGTTGGAAACAAAATCAATCCAGAATAAACAGCCATAAATGCCGCTTTCAG
>JAJYBV010000002.1 GCA_021778805.1 Chloroflexota bacterium
AATTCAACTAATAGTGATTATTCCAAAGATGTTATTTGTAATCCTTGAAGGCGCATAAAAATAGCGATGTTTTGTTGATAATACTTATATAGTGCCGCACGGCAAACTACACCGCACCGTAGTACAAACGCCACCCGGCAAATTACACCGCACAGTACGAAAGCGCCGCCCGGCCACCAATGCCGCACCGGAGCACAAGCGCCGCCCGGCAAATTACGCCGCGCTGTAGCACAAGCGCCACACGGCTATCTACGCCGCGCCGTAGCACAAGCGCCCCACGGCAAACTACACTGCACGGTCACCAATACTTCACCGAAGCATAAGCGCCGCCCGGCCACTAACGCCGCGCCGAAGCACAAGCGCCGCCCGGCCATCTACGCCACACGGTAAACTACGCCGCACCGTAGCGCAAGCGCCGCTATATGACACTTGTTTTAATATAATCACCGCGCGGTAGCACAAGCGCCGCTCGGCAACCTACACCGCACCGTAGCACAAGCGCCACCCGGCAACCTACGCCGCACCGTAGCGCAAGCGCCACCCGGCTACCTACACCGCACCGTAGCGCAAGCGCCGCTATCATGATACAATCTATGTAACCATCCGTTCCTCACCACCGATCGGGGATTTGTGAACGCGGAAGATCTGCGGATTGGGGAGCAGGTCCAGCGGCTGGATGGCAGCTACGGGGTGGTAGTAGCGCTGCGGCACCTCTTTGGGGTGGCCGTGCGGTACAACCTGACGGTGGCCGATGACCACACGTATGCGGTGGGCGCAGCTGCGGTGGTCGTGCATAATTGTGGTTATGGGAGCGCTACAGATAATAAACTGCAAGATATTGGTAAAGGGTTACAAAATACCATTGATGATCATCTTAAGCCATCTGATTTATCTGGCGCACTTCGTGATTTATTAGGTAATCCAGTATTAAAAGATTCTGGAGATGCATATGATCATATTGGAGAAGTAGATGAGGCGATAGATGGATTAAATAATAAAATTGAAAATTTATCCAGAAAACTTGCTGCTGATTCTGCACATCCATTTTATTCAGAAGCAGATAGATGTATAGCACAATGTATGTTGAATACAGCATCACAAATAAGAGATACAGTTCAGGGTTATTTGATGAATCTTGATCCAAATGAAATCATACCTGATGTTACTGGTCAAATATACCATTAATTTTTAAAGGTAAATTGACGCAATTCACATAGAAGGAGTAATCTCAACTTAGTAAGACCCAAAAAAGAATATGATGCCAACGATGAGATCTATGAACTTAGTAAATCTTGAAATGTATCGAAGAATTGGAAGTCCAGCTAGTCAAGAATTGCTGCAAGAGTAGCATTTTATCAAGGTAGCTTAAAGCCATACTTGGCAACTTAGATACCATAGTGAACCCTTGTCCCGAAGTGATGGTAGAGCGTCAAACGCTCTTGCAGGATATTTCCGGAACAGTCAGTCAAACTGACACATGCTGGATAATCCGTTGTAGAATGCTTGTTTGTTATCGAATATCGGAGCGAATAGATCTAGAATCCGAAATGTGGTAAGCAATCTAAAAGAGTAAAGGCATGGTGAGCCAATTAAAGAGTGGTTTCGATGTTATAGAAACAAATCTGTTATATTTTTGCGATCACTTGCTCATTATTTTTGCGAGTTTCTATACTTGTTGGTGAGATGAAAATGAATCTAGAAGAACTTGAAATTGAAATAACAAGACTTTATAATATTCGTAAACAACCCGGAAATTCACCTTGGTTTCGCGATGAATTAGATGCTATATTTCCTTTTATCCTTCAATATTCATTAAATGATAGAAGTATATATCTGAGCATCCAAATGTTTGCTGAATTTTATTATGAAAAGTCACGAACATTTATAGAAAAATATATATATGATTCCAATGAAGATATTAGGCGAGTTGCTTTAAAAGCACTTACATCATATTGGCGTTTACCGGAATATTGGCAGATAGCAATAGATACTATAACACAAGATGAGGAAATTTTTAACCGCTCGCAGGCAATTTCATATTTAGCGCATATGAAACATGGAACGGGAGATAAATTTACAATATGTAAATTGTCGTATGTTGTGTTAGATCAAAATCAAGAAATGTCTATTCGTTTTCATGCATATGAGGCGATGCAGCAAATCCAAGATTTGTATTTAGAAAGAAATTTTTCTTCTAGATTTAATGCGAGTAATACAGAACTTAATGATCGCATTGATTGGGAATGGGTTAATAAAATGCACGATATTGATTCTGAATTATTATGTTTTATGAATCCGCAGGAAAAGATGGAACGTGTGATACAATGGAGTAAAAAATGGCAACCGTTATTGGCCGAACTACTCAACCAAGATATTGATTATAGTCTAAAAATTTTTCAATTAGAAAATTCCGAAATTCTACCACGTCAAGATTTGCTTTATAGTTCACAATTTGAATCTATTTTTGGATATTTTTTTAATGAATTATTTAAAAATTCAAATAAATATTTACAAAATTTTCAAAAACTTACACAAAATAAGATTTGTGACATTATACAATGTGGTATCTTAGCATTAGAACATATGCAGACGAATGAAATATGGTTTCAATTTATACGTAAATATGGTGATGAAATGGGCTTTGCTCCAACATATAAACAATATTTGGAAAATGAAGATGGACTTAATCCGAAATATATTGGATATGGAATACATATTATGGTTGTGTTACGATTGGCAATTACAGGCAGAAGAACTGGACCAAATTTATATGAAATAATTAAAATTTTAGGCGTAGAGCAAACACTAAATCGTTTACAGCAAATACTTCAGAAACTTAAAAATTTATAACCAAATCCGGCAAACTACACCGCACGGTACACAAGCACTGCCCAGTTACCAACACCGCGCCGTAGCGGAAGTGCCGCCCGGCCATCTACGCCGCACGGTAGCGAAAACGCCACCCGGCCACCTACACCGCGCCGTAGCACAAACGCCGCGCGGCCACCTGCGCCGCACCGAAGCACAAGCGCCCCACGGCAAACTGCACTGCACCGGAGCACATGCGCCGCCCGGCTGCCAACGCTGCCCGGTAAACTGCACTGCACGGTACACAAGCGCCTCCCGGCTATCTACACCGCCCGGTCATCTACACCGCACTGGAGCACAAGCGCCGCCCGGCAAACTACACTGCACGGTCACCAATACTTCACCGAAGCATAAGCGCCCGGCCACTAACGCCGCACGGTACACATGCGCCGTATGGGGCCGTGCTGGTGACGAGCGGGAGCATGCCGACGCAGCGGGGATACACCGGGCAGCTGCTGGATCCCTCGGGGTTGCACTACTACCATGCGCGGTATTATGATGGAAGCATCGGGCAATTTATCAGCGCAGACACGGTGCAGGGGCCGAATCGCTACGCCTATGTGGGCGGCAACCCCGAAACGCTCACCGACCCCAGCGGACACAGTATTGATTGTACTATTTCTGGGGATCCAGCATGTGGTTTATCCGGTCTTCTGACAGGAGGAGGTGGAGCTTCAACGGGAAGTGGAGCACTTGAATGGCTAGGTGGAGCACTTGATTGGCTAGGTGCATCTCTGGAAGAAGCTGGTGCAGCATTTCTTGATTTAGGTGCAGGGGATTTGGCGTTACCTATATTACTGGGAGCGCTAATCTGGCAAATGGCAACCCCGCAACCATTAAGCACAGCAGGTTCCATGACAACGCCAGCTAATTCATGGAGTGCGGCATCGGGAACTGCGCCCGCGCCACCGTTGCCACCCCAACCAGGGATAACAGCAACCGGAGGGATAACAGGAACGGCAACCAGCGGGGGAATGCCGATCGCGTCGCCGTTGCCGACAACGCTGAGTACACCGATCCAAGCGCCGCTGCCAACAGCAATGGTGAATCCTGGGATAAGCCTCAATTTACCGAATTGGGTGATGTCTAGTAATGGAAAATCAATACGTTATGTGAGTGAAAAATATCTTGAAAAAATATTGAAAGAGTTGTATGGAACCGATCCTCATGCTGTAAAAATCGATATCTTGGGAAGACGAGCTAAAATTGCATCTTGGGATTTTTATGTAGACAGTAATGGCGAATTGTGACTTTATAGTAAAGGAGCACAAGGTGAAGGTATTGATACGGGATATAATATAAAAGATATAAATCCATAAGAGGTGTTTCAATGTTTCCCATTTATACAACACTACAGACAGAATTTGTGATAATAAGTGATGATTTTTTTGATCCTCATGAGATTACAAAATTATTAGGTATAGAACCAGATAAATTTTGGATAAAAGGAGAACCGACTTCATGGAAACCTCATCATCTTCATCGCAATACGTTATGGCAAATACACACACCAGAAGAAAAACAGTTGGAGGTAACTGAACAAGTAAATCAGATATATCAAAGAATAGCTATGAAAAAGCAAGAATTATTGCAAATTCAGCAGATGTACAATGTTGCATTTAACTTAGAGGTGGTTGTACGAATAATACATCAACAGATGCCAGGTATTGTATTTCCAGCGCATTTTTTGCGATTTTTAGGTGAAGTAGGAGCAGATATAGACATTGATATGTATTATTTAGGTGATGATGACGAAATATTAACATTTGAGGATCAATAATATTATTGTATGTATTGCCATTGAATCAGGCGATGCAATCCAGTAGGGGCGACCCTTGCGGTCGCCCTTGCTACCCGGCAATCAATATTGCCCCTTGGAAAAATAAAAAGATATTTTTTGGGGACACCCCAAACCCCGCGTAAGGGGCTAATGCCCCTTTTGGCTACTGTGGCTTCCGGCGCAGAAACGCTGGAATATCCAGTGAATCTGGAGGGGTTGCGCCGTCATTTGAAATTTCTGGGTTGCGCCATTCATTTTCAATAGAGCGAATTTCGGGAGTAACGCTGTCGGATTGCTCATCCGGTTCAGAGCTGGATGAGCCATTATCAAGCAGTTGAGTATGCGAAGCCGAAATATCTTTTTCTGCCACAGTCGACACAATTGATTGCGAAGGAGCAACCGGAGTCAGCGCAGGCAGCGCAACGGTTGGCTCTTCTGAAGATAGCGGCTCCGTTAATTGTGAGGAACGCCGGCGCACGTTTTGGTCTTGCTGCGCAACATCCGGCGGGTGAATTTGCTGCCTTTGCTGCTGTTGCAAGAACGCTGGTTTTTGCGGATACGCTTCACGCAAACGAGTAACGCTGCCCGAAGCCGAAAGAGCGTCTTGTTCAAAGGCGGCAGCCACAATGGTTACGCGAATAAGATTGTTCAAATTATCATTTTGCGAGGCGCCAAAGATAATGGTTGCGTCGGGGTGCGCAAGTTTTTGAACCGTAGTAGCGATTTCGTTGACCTCAAACAGGGTTAAGTCGTTGCCTCCGGCTATATTCAGCAAAATACGCCGCGCGCCGCGGATATCACTTTCCAGCAGTGCGCTTTCAACAGCGCGTTGTGTGGCGGCCATTGCCCTGCGTTCGCCGCTGGCCTCGCCGATAGCCATTAAGGCAGAGCCGGCGCCGGAGATAATGGAGCGAACATCAGCAAAATCAAGGTTAATTAATCCGGGAGAAGTAATTAAGTCACTGACGCCGCGTACTCCTTGGCGTAAGATATCATCGCCGGTTTTTAGCGCCTCGACAAAAGGCATATGGCTATCTACAACGGAGATTAAACGTTCATTGGGAATAACAATCAGCGTATCTACAAATTGCCGCAGTTCATTCACACCTTGCGCGGCGATGTGCGCGCGGCGTATACCTTCAAAGCGGAATGGCGTGGTAACAACCGCAATAGTTATTGCGCCGATTTCATGCGCCAGTTTTGCAATAACTGGGGCCGCGCCGGTGCCGGTGCCACCACCCATGCCGGCGGTAACAAAGACAAGATCGGATCCCCGCAGCATCGCGCGCGCTTCTTCAAGGCTTTCCTGCGCAGCGCGGGACCCAATTGCAGGATCTCCGCCGGCGCCAAGTCCGCGGGTTAAAGATTCACCCAGCCGCAGTTTCTGCGGAGCCGCTGAAGTGAGCAAAGCTTGCGCGTCGGTATTTGCTACGATAAATTCCACGCCGGGTATGGTATCTTCAAGCATGCGGCCAACGGCGTTGCTGCCGGCGCCACCTACCCCGACAACGCGGATGGTAACGGCTCCGTTTCGGCGCTTAGAAAGCGGAACCGGTTCATTATTTCTAAAAGCAGCGCCCATATTTGGCCCTCCATGCCGGTATAATTCATTGATTTACAGCTAAGAGATCAGTTATATTCTGCCATCGCGCTATCAAACATGCCATCTGCAATTGCTTTGGCGACATGTTCAATATCCGGAGCCGGCGGGCGGTCTTCATGTAATACTGCCACTACCGACCGAACAGCCTGATATGCGACTTCTACGCCTTGCCCTGGTTTCAGCGGTTTCCGAAACTCTAATCCCTGAGCGGCACAAATCAACTCAATAGCTATCACATTTCGTGCCAATTCTAACGATTGCAGTAACTTGTGTCCCGCAGTTGCGCCCATGCTTACAAAATCTTCCATACCGGCAGAAGTTGGCAAAGATCCAACACTGGCAGGATGCGCCAGCAAATTTATTTCATTTGTCAGTGCGGCGGCGGCGTATTGCGCAATCATATAACCGGAGTGCAAGCCGGGATTTTCGGTTAAAAATGGCGGCGCGCCGTTGATATCCCATGAATGCGGCCCCATTAAATTATATATGCGCCGCTCGGAAAAACCTGCCATATGGGCTACCGCTATGGCGGCAAAATCCAGCGCCGCAGCTAACGGCTGCCCGTGAAAATTGCCTCCGCTTAAAGTCATTTCATCTTCGGCAAATATCAGCGGGTTATCGGTTACTGCGTTTAATTCATTTGAAAAAACTTGCTCACAGTGTGTTAAGGTATCGCGCACCGCGCCTAAAACCTGCGGAATACAGCGTATTGAATAGGGATCTTGCACGCGGCCGCAATCTTTGTGACTGGGAATAATTTCACTGCCCTCCAGCATGCGCAGTACCCGCGCCGCTGTTTCTTTTTGTCCCGGCTGCGGACGAATACGATGAATGCGCGCATCAAACGGAGCCTGGCTGCCCATCATTGCTTCTAAACTCATTCCCGCTGCAATTTCAGCGGCGCGCAGCAATTGCCAGCTGTCGTAAATGGCTAACGCTCCTATGGCTTCCATCAAGTGAGTGCCGTTCATCAGCGCCAATCCTTCTTTGGCGCCAAGTTCCAGCGGCGCTATACCGGCTGCCAACATCATCTCCGCGCTGACGCCGCGTTTGCCTTTGGCCATTATTTCCCCTTCGCCCATCAATGTCAGCGCTAAATGCGCCAATGGCGCCAAATCTCCGCTCGCGCCAACAGAACCTCTGCTGGGAATGACGGGTGTCAGGTCATTATTCAGCAGCGCCAAAATGGTTTCGATAACTTCTGTGCGCACTCCTGAATAGCCTTTGGCCAAACTATTAGCTAGGAAAAACATCATCGCGCGGGTAACGTCTTTCGCCAGCGGTTCCCCTACGCCTGATGAATGCGATCGCGCAATATTACGCTGCAAATCAGCTATTTGCTCCGGCTGAATACGAATGGAACTAAGTTCACCAAACCCGGTGTTTACTCCATATACTGCGCGTTCGCCTTGCGCAATGCGTTCAATAAACGCTCTGCTTTGCTGTGTTTTTTGCTTTGCCGCCGCAGAAAGCGTAACTTGTGCGCCTTTTCGCGCTATGAGATGCGCCGAATGCAGTGATACCGGCTGTTTTTCATCACCAATGATGACTTGTATTAGCTGCTTTGCTGAATGTGTATTTCGCTTCATATATTTTTTATCCTGATACATTGAATATTATGGCGCAACTTGTTTTGCTAATGCGTCTGTTACAAAGAACATGTAATCTGTGCTGCCGGGCTGCGTTCCGCTGATATTCTGCCTTAGCCACAACCAATTCCAAAACCGCTGCGCTGCCGCAGATCCGTTAAATGAATCATTCAGCGGGCTGCATTTTGGAACGTTCAGTGTGTGACACGCGGGTTGCGGTGGAAATGCGCCATAGCTTATCCACAATAACGGCCCAACCCCTGTTGGCCAAGCAGATGTTTCAGAGCACTGAGATGTTTTTACAGGCGAACACTGCGGCAGTTTATAGCTTTCATCCCACCACCACCGCAAGGGATATTGTTTGCCGGTGTATATTTGAGCGTCATTTGAAAGAATAGCCTGACCGGACCCGTTTAAACCAGCCAGAATAATATCCGGCTTAACGCCGTTCATCGTTGGGCTGTAGTTATAAATAACGTTGGTGTATTGGTGCAAATACCACGCAAATGGCCAAACTGCTCCCGGCGTAACCCCAATACTAATAGTATATAACTGCTTGCCGTGATTTACTATGCGATCTAATTCGGCAATTTTCTGCATCGTTGCTAAAACACTGGGCGTAGTTTGTACATAAATTAACATTTCATTGGGCGCCATGGCCGGTTCTACAAATGAAACTTGCGCCATATTCCAAACTGTGGGTATTAGTAAAACACCTAGCAATACTAAGCTAGCCGCGGCAACAATATTTTTGAAAGCCATGATTTTGCGATCAGATAAATATCGCGGCGCAGGTTTGCCCTGAAATACGCTTTGGGTAATACGTTTTCGGTAATATTGCTCAATAATGATTGCCGCAGATATACACACAATTGCCGCAATGCTCAGCCAGATGGCGTATGCCATAACTGAAGCAACGCTTACGCTTGCCAGCGCCAATATAATGGCAGCGACTGATGCAAAAAGCAATGCTTGTGAGGGCTTCCACCATTTTTTAACGCCGGATACAAATGTAACCGCCAGCCAATCAATTGCTACGCCAGCCAAAGCAGCCAAAGGCAGCAAAATATGCACATCCAGCCAAGGCATTTTTTCGCCGGCCCAAGAGTATAATATCAGCGTTGCGATAAACCACCACACCAAAAATAGCCGGAATTTATTAGGCTTTATCACCGACATTACCAGTCCCGCAAGGCCAAACACCACTATTGCTTGTTCATACAGCGGAATGAGTACAAGATAGTAATACCAAGGCTGCCCACCGCGGGCAACGTGCTGCTGTTCCAGCCAATAATATACTCCCTGCAGCATGCCTTTGCCTACGCCAAGTGTAAAACCTTGTCCCCATGCGGAAAAACTGGTGATATTTGCAGGTATTACCCAGTAAAACGCTACAAAACAAACCCATGCGGTTACATACATTAAAAACCACTGCATCCAGCTTATATTCAGCATTGCGCTAATAATTGGGTATTGTTGCGGATTGAAAAAGCGCCGTATCCCGGTATTTGGCGATGACTTAAACGGATCTTGCTGATTTTGAAAACTGATGATCAGCATGCCGATGGATCCAATACAAACAGCTAAGCTTATCAGCACTAAAAGAATAACGGCGAAAGATTCATATCGCTGTATGGTTACATCAGGGTTCAGCGGGTCTGTAGCGCCGGTATGCGCTGCCGCAAGCAGATTGATGGTTGTGCTTAGTGAACTTAAGCTTTTTAAGCCAATTAAACCTAACGCCGCCATCAGCAATGCAAATGGGCCGATGGTTAATATTCTGCCAGCCAAAGCCTGATCTTGGGGAGCAAAATATCTGCTAAATACGGTTTTCCCTAAAAAGGCTCCCAAATCCCAAAATAGCAGCGCAATAAGATATGCGCCAAATATGCCTATGACAAATAGCGTGTTTTCCATTGCCGTATACGAAAGCACAATAGACGCTATAGCTATAATCAGCCAGCGTGTTTGCCGTGTTTGTGTATACTGAATGACTGCTGCGGCGGTAAGCAGAGTAAAACAAGCGACATAAATGTCATCTCGCACAAAGCGCGAATAATACACAAAACTTGGTGAAACCGCTAACAGCACAGAAAGCGCGAATGCGCCCCACTTGCCTAGCGGCTCTTTTAGCAGCCATGGAATCAGCAGCATACCTGTACCCATCAGCGCCGGCAAAATTCTCACTGTAAAATCATTGGCGCCATTGCCGGGCTGACCAAAAATTTTACCTAAAATATAGAATATGGGGATGATATGAAACTGAAATGGGCCATGCAATAGCGGATCATATACATAACTGGAAGGGTTTTCTAAAAACATTAAAGAAAAATAGGCGTGCAAACTTTCATCATGGTGCAGCGGCTTTGCGCCAAGTTGCCAAAATCGCAGAAATGCGCCAAGGGTAAACACTGCGGCATACCCCCATTGTTCCAAAGTGCGATTGCGCAGCCACTTAACAATGGTGTACCACAGAATCAGCGGCGAGTATGCCGACATTTCGCCGTAAATATCGTCTTCCGGCTGTTCATAATTTTCTGTTTGCTCTATATTGTTATCGAGTGTTTGTGTCATAATGAGGAACCTTTTATCATCAATTGGGGACTTGGTAAATAGTTACGCCATTTGCATTGTAAACTATCTTCAAAAATTGGGAAAATCGCAAAAGATTGTTTCCTACTCCAAACAGTTGCTTTTCCACAGGGCCAACATACACATAGGTTACATGATACTTTCGCAGCAGCTGCAATACCTTCGTATTGGACGAATCGGTATATATTTGGCTGATTACTTGCAGCCTGCTTGAATAGTCTGCTGAAAATGCAGGATTCGTTAATTCGGTTACCCGCCACTGATATTCGTGTCCCCACCAACCCATAAGTGTGGGCAGGCCGGTAAAAGTGGAAACGCGGCCGATGTATGCGCTGTAATCTGCCTGATTATTGCTGGCTTCAACAATAATCGGAGAACCTTGTATATGCAATTGCAGCCACTCTATTGCCTGTATATCACCCGGCTGCAATGGCGATGGAGCCAGCGTTGTCAGACCATTCAGCGTTCGCGGCGGCGCATATACATCTAAATATATGGTATGCGCCGCGCCAAGGGGATATAGCAGCGTAACGCCAACAATACCTGCCAGCGCAACAACCCAAATAGCTCGGCCGGTATAGGCAGTTATGCGCCATGCGCGGCTTTGGCCTAAAAAATTTATCTCCTTTATCCTTATACATATCCACATCAGCGCCGGCGCGGATACAATTGCCAGCAACAGCCAAACTTCATAATAAAACTTAAATACGGTGTTCATCCGCGGAAGACTGCCGGCAAATACATCACGCAAGTATACAATTTCGCATACGCCAATCAATCCCGCGCTTACAATGATCATCAGCAATGGGAATTGTAGAGTTTCCAACTGAACATCCCGTGAATCTTCTGTGCGCAATGAATCCAAAATCAGCCAGCCGGCAGTTATAACTACAACCATAGACCACGCAAAGGTCCAGCCATCCCAAAGCGGTGTTAACCGCGTGATTACCACCCAAATCAGGAATGATCCAATAATAATTGCCCATCCGCTGATATAGTCTGCAACTGCGGGACGAGTTTCCGTTATCATTTCTCTGGCGGTGGCAGAGAATCCTGTAAATTCTATAGTGTTTATGGTTGGCGTTATCGGACTAAAGCGCGCAATTTCTTTAGCGCGGCGCTGCAATATACGAGTTATTCGCTGTGCGGCAAGCGTAATCAGCCATGAAATAGCAATAAATAACATGGCGCCATTTGCCAGCAACTCATCACCAATTGCGGTGCGGCTTTGCGGGTTCGCCGCAATAACGCTTTGCGGCGCGCTCAACGGAATCGCTTGATGATTTGCCGATCCTAAAACAATACCAATCCCTTGCGCCGGTGAGTGAAAGCCAAGATAGAATGGCGCATAAAAAAGAAAACTGCACCCAATCAGTATACCCAGCGCAATACCGGTATTTTTAAGCAGCTCTGAAGACCACACGCGGTTATGCGCATTCCACTGCGATCCTGCTATCGCTAGTATTCCAAAGCCAGTAAAGGCGACGATATCCCAGCCGTTGATCATATATAATCCGCCAAAAACCATAGCCGACAAAAAAATTGTCAGCGCGGCGCGCCGGCCGGATCCAAACAGTTTTAAACCTTTTGATTGGGCGGAAAGCCAAAATGAGATGGCAAACCCCAGCGCCAATGAGTCATAGGGCAACGCCAGCACATGCGCGTGCAAATCGGAAAGCAGAAAACTGAAATCGGGGAATTCGGTAATCGTATTTGGAATCGCGCGGGATGGATCCCACCAATCGTAATACGCCCACTGCGCGGGATGCGTTAGCCATGACCATACTGATTCGTGCACACTTGCTAAATGTGTCATCAGCAAAGAGAACGAGGTTAGGTTGCCAAAAATAAGCATGGCAGCCACCGCAAACAGCCCAAAAGGCGCGGAAAGCAGCAAATCTTTGCGGATAGATTCTTCCGGCGCAGATGTATTCGCGGCAGCGCTTATGCTGCCATTGCGGTTTATTCGGCCGGCGCGCAGAATCAGTGCGCTAAGATTTACCGCCGCGGAAAAAACGCCGATTGCCGTCATACCTGCTGTTATGGCGATACCGATATTAAAGGCAACCCATGGCTCAGTTCCAATCAGCTTAGCAAATGTGGCGATAATAAAATGCCCAAGATAATAATAATTGATTGTATACCCCGAAAGCCACGGATCCGGCGGCGGTAGATGCTGCGCCCGCATGATAGCGGATATAAACGCTTGATCCATAAATTTTTCCGTGCCGGTAATTTGGGGATGAAATGTGCGCAGCCAACCCATAAGAACTGAAAACGCTACAAAAACAGCGTCGCTAAAGGCCATATATACCCAGCGCGCCCGAAAATCAGCAAGAATAGGTGCGGAATCTTTCCAAAAAATATAGCCATTCACCGCCGCTATGATCAGGATAACACCGACGATAAATATTCGATTGTATGGCAAAAATTGCAAATAAATCAGTGGCGCCCACACACAAAAGCCAACCAGCAAAGCCGCCAATGGCTTTGTCAGCGGCCAGCCTTTATCGGGTAGTCTGCCAAGCGCAATACGCGCCGCCGGATATATCATTAGTCCCAGCGCTTCCAGCAGAACAATCCAAATCACTAATTGTCCCATATTTTGCCCGTCTTCTAATTATTCACTTTATAAATGGTTACTAGATTATTTTGATACGCTACAGAAAGCTGCCCCATTTTTACCATCTGCGGAAAAACTTCCAGCGGCCCCAAGATATCATGGGCTGCGGCGCATTTTGCTACATTCGATTGCAGCGGAATCATGCCGGCGTTGGGATCGTTCAGCGCATAGGTTAAGCATTCCAGTTGTCCCACGTAGATATAGGAAACATGAAACTGCTTCAAGATGGTTTCTACCATTGCCGGATCGTTGGATGTATATGCCGCGGTAACATATGGCTGCCGCGCATACACTTCTTCGGGGTACCGTTGCTGCGATTCCTCCGCGGCCCAGCCAACAACGGTCGGCAAACCGGTATAAATAGCAACGCGGGAATACCACTGGTAGGGATTGCCGGTTGCTTCAAGCATCACCGGCGCGCCGCTGATATTCTCATTAATCCAAGTAATTGCTGCGGCGTCACCCGGATACCATGCATACATATAGGCAAAACCATCCAGCGACGGAACAGCCGGCTGTGGATTTGTTGGCGGCATAATTTGCGCCCATTCAACCCTATCCGCTATCCTGGCCTGTGTTCCTTCATAAAGAAATACAGAGGATCCTAAGAGTAAGAATATTGCTACCCCCAGCCAAGTTCCGCGCATAGCTAAATGTACCGGGTGGTTTTTGCCAATAAACGCTCCACCTCGTGATTGCGCTATCGGCCATTCAGGTGCACCGGATGTGTTTTGCGCACCTCTTGCTGCAGAGTTATTTGCCGCTGGATTTTCCGTAAAGCGTTGTGCAAACGCAACCGATCTTAACGTATTGAAAAATGGCAGAATCTTGCCGGAAAGCCGCCACGCCGCCAGCGCGGCGCTAATGGCCCAAAGTGTCCACACCTGGTAAAAGAATTTAAATACCGTATTCATGCGTTCCCATTGACCCGGGTATAGAAAATCATGCAGAAATACTAATTCTACGCCTAACGCCACGAATGCGCCCATGAGAATAAACAGATATATCGCCAATGCCTTATTGTCGTTGCGGCGCAGATAAAGCAATGCGGCCGCCGCCATGGCTATGGTAAACAGCATAATTCGCAGCCCGCCAAAAACCAGCAATATTCCCACAGCCAAAAATGCGCCGGCTAAGATGATTAAGCGCTGCGCCGCGCCGTCGGCAGATTGCGTAAAGTCTGGAATATGCGCCGCTAAGTGCTCTTCCCATAAATCAAATATTTCGGCAAAAAACAAAGACATAATAAGAAAGAGCCATACTCCAAAAATAGTTAGAAACAATATCACATTATCCGGTGTTTGTACTGCTCCAAATGATGAGTATAACGACTGAAAATGCAGAAAAAATGGCAAATAGAGCATTATGGCTCCGCCGGCAACATACAGCAATGCAAAAAGAATTCTGCGTATGGCCGGCCAATCAAACGCACGAAGCCAAGCGCCGATAAATCCGCCATTTTGTATGGCTGTGCCTTGCGCATACCGCCATTCATATAAAAGAATCGCCGCGCCGATGAGCAGACCATAGGTTGGGGCATCCCATGCGTTGATAACCGCCATTGATCCCAGCGTAAACGCGCCAACGGTCAGCGACGCAAACGGAAAGCGCTGTTTGGTGTGCGAAGCGCTCATAATTATAGAAACAGTAACGCCTATTGCAAGCAATGTTACAGGCAGGTCGATAACATGGGCGTGCAGATCAGCGTATAAAAAGCTCCAAAATGGAAATTCATTGATGGTATATGGAATTACCCTGCTGCTGGCCCAATAATCAAATGGAGGTATTGGGTTATGAGCAAAATATGCGGTTATCTGCCCCATTAATTGCTGCAATCCGTCTAAATTGCCGGCGACCGCCATAAACCATCCGGCTAGCACGCCAACCCACCATTTACGGGATATTCCGCTGGCTACAGAAATAGCGCCAGAAATTGTAAGCGCAAAAAGTGTAGGAATCGCTAAATTAAACGCGGTAGTGGGAACAATACCGGTTAGTTGAATCAGCGTGGCAAACAGAAATTGCCCAAAGTAGTAATAATTGATATATCCGCCGGAAAACCATGGATCTAGCGGCGGCAATGTGCGGCTGCGCAATATTCCATTGAGAAAAGCCAGCTCCATCGGCTTTTCGCCGCCGCGAAAGATATGCCACAAATCGGGGTCTGCGGCGCGAATGGCTACAAACGCAAGAAACGCCGCTATTGTAATAATTTCAGTTAGTAGTATATGATTGCGTTCACGCCGCAGAAAATCCCATATCTCTCTGCGTTTTTTCAGAAAGACAAAACTGCCCAGCGCCGCCAGAATCAGCAAGGATAACCACACTGTCAGCCGCTCATAATACCAAAATTTCAGGCTTGCCGGCAGCCATACAATATAGCTTAACCCCAATATTCCCAATATTTTTGCTAACCCCCAGCCGCGATCGCGCAAACCCGGCAAAGCAATAAATAGCAATGGAAACGCGCACACGCCCAATAACTCAATGGTGATTAGCCAAATAGGCAAAGCAAGTTTTGTGGCCAACCCAGTGGGATTAAAGCTTTGCCATATCGGCGGTGTTGTGGAGTCTGCCTGGATAGCTTGCTGAGACAGCAGAAGTGTTTTTTGGCTGGCTAAGGATGTAACTTGCGGAGGCAATGTAACACCCTGCAGCAGTATGGTTTGTAACTGCGTAACGGTTAACGGTTTTGCGTTGCGTTGAAAAATCCATACAGTTGGGTGATCATACACGGAAAAACTTTCATCTGCGGCGGCGTCTTGCAGCGAGAAAGGTCCCCAGTGAAGATGATTTGAGAATGTTTTAACTAAAGTAAAACCGAGTTTCCCCGCAAATAGCAATTGATAATAACGAGACCCTAACGGATAAAGATAAGGAGTGTTTTGGATGGATTTTTCCAGTCGGGCGCTCGATAAAATAATGTAGTTTGCGCCGGCAATCTGCGTCGCCAATGTTGCCGCTTTTTCCTGCGTATCCGGCGCATAAAGATCCATCGCTTCATAGCGATAAAATAACGGTGAATAATTCGGCAGTGGCAAGGGCAGTTGGTCGTCCCATATTTCATTGGTAAGTACGCTGCCCGAGGGAACATGCGCATATATCCATTGAGACGCCGCAATACGTGTCATAGGCTCGGAATATATCGTCAGCAGCATCATCGACATTATGACGCCGGATATGATGATAATGGTCGCTAATCCGCCGGCTATATATTTGAATCCACGCACGCCAATTTTTTGTATCAGCTCGGATATTCGGGAAATATTCGGACGCCATTGCGGCAGATACTTTGCAAAATGCGCCAGCGCTACTGCGGCAAACAACGCCATGACCGGAAAAATCGGCAATTCATAACGTGAAAATTTTGTGTAAAAACTCCCGGTTATACCAAAATAAATTACAAACCATGAAAGCGGAATAATAAGAATATTGCTCCAATTGCGAATCACTCGAAAAGCTGCATACAGTGCGCCAATAAATCCGGCTATTGCAAGTCCCGGCCCCATATCCCATATAGTAATATTTTTTATTTCATATAGATATGGCGTGGTGTTAGCAAATTGTATGGTGTATGGATAAACAATTGTCCCTTTTGCTAACTGCCCTTGTGTGGTGAGATCGCTGATAAAGCTTTTAAAATCCAGCCACATATAGGGCATAGAAATTAATGTGGTTATCAGTGTTGTTGAAATTATTGCCACTACAGCAACACCAATATCCGGCCACTGCGATGCGCCAAGCCGCTTCCAACGAAGCATTAACGCTAAAAAAATGGGAACCGCCAGCGGCAGCGCGCTGATTTTGCTGGTAATGGCCAGCCCGGCTGCAACACCAATCAGTACAGACCACCCAAGTGTATATCGAATCGGCAGAAATTCATTTTCTTGGGGAATAAATTTTGGGCTGGCTAAGCCAATTGCGCCATACAGCGTTAACGCAATAAAAAAGGTCAGCACTGTATCTACAGCGTAAAAATGCGAAAGCTGAATAGAAAATGCAGTAAACGCTATAAACAGCGCTGCAAATACGCCCCACCATCGGCCGGCAAGTTTGCGCGCTGTAAATCCGGTGATAATAACTGTGCCGGTATCGAAAACAGCGGAGAGAAATCGGCCAATTAATGTAATATGATTAAAATCGGTAAAAGATCCGCCGTCAGTGGGAAAATTCTTTGAATTGGCGAAAAGCCAGGCAAGCCCATGCGCAACAAGCGCTAACAGATAGAGCGGAAATGTGCCATAAGCAAAAAAATGCGGATTAGCTGGCTGAGAATTTGCGGCGCATCCGGGCTGTACACTTGTTAACCCCAAACATTGCGCAATCATATTGATCTCACGCTCATCGGGGTGCAAATGAGTATTTTGATCCCAATTTATGTTATACAGCCTCATGAGCAGCGCAAGGACGGCGACTATGAAGATTGCAATGACGCTCCAATCAATAGTAACAGCGAAAGTACGAAACGCCTGCACAGTTCGCATAAAAAAGCCAGTATTGACCGGCTGATCATTCTCATTTTCAGAGATCAGCGGAAGGTCTTCAGTTCGCACAATCAATCCTCCATAGTGTTAACCAGTGGGGCGGAAATCAGCCGCCAAGTAGCTATTTGAGGGGCAGCCATCGGAGATATGGGAACCTGAGGCATGTTACCCGTTGATTCTATGATACACACGCATAGTAGTATTGGTATATTTACGCAATTTTTTATAGTATAACAGCCTAGGCGCGCCTTGCGCAACTATATAAGACAAACCGCGCCGGCGCGCATGATTGAAAACTACTGTGGCTGTAATCAGTGGTAAAACACTGCGCTATTCGCCGGTGAAGACCGCATTGCGCTTTTGTAAAAACGCCATTACCCCTTCGCGGTGATCTTTTGTGGCAAAAGCAAGATCTTGCAGTTCACCTTCTAATTTCAGGGAATCTGCCAAAGAACTGTTTTCAGCGGAATACATCAGTTTCTTAATGAGTGTATAAGCTGCAGTTGGCCCTTCAGCCAGCCGGTGCGCCAACTCCATCGTTTTATCGCGCAGCGCATCTTCCGGAACACAGAAATTTACCAAACCAAGTTTTTCGGCTTCTACACCACTTATTTCATCTGCCAACATGGCCAGTTCCATCGCCTTGCCAATACCGACCAAGCGATTTAAAAAATAAGCGCCGCCGGCGTCTGGCACAAGACCAATGCGGGCGAAAGCTTCGATGAACCGAGCGTTTTCGGCGGCAGTGCGTAAATCGCAGGCCAAAGCTAAGTTGCACGAAGCGCCGGCGGCAGCGCCGCGAATCATAGCAATTACCGGTTTTGGCGCGCTGCGTATAGCGTGAATAATAGTATGATATTTAGCTAAATGCTCGCTGATAACAATTGGCTCTGCGCTTTGATACGCTGCCATAAAATCGCGCAAATCTTGTCCGGATCCGAAAGATTTGCCGGATCCGGTTAGCACAATACAGCGAACTGCCAGGTTTGCCGACAAAGCGGCAAAAGCGTTGGCTAATTCATCAAGCATATGTTCATTTACGGCGTTCATTACTTCCGGGCGATTCATAGCGACGATGGCAACTGCGCCGTCGTATTCAATCAAAATGGTTTCATAGTTCTGCATGCGGCACATCTGCTCCTAATATATCCTGGTTTTACACGCCACAACGGTATTACAGAACTGGCTGCGGCGCATTGCCTATATCCATTATAACATGGATACCATACAAAGAAGCGGCAGAATAAACCAAGAGATTTGCGCGGGGATTGGGGTGTCCCCAAAAATATCTTTTTATAAACAACCACCGCACGGTACACTGAGGGAATCGTAAGGGGCATCCGCCCCTTGCGCGGGGATTGGGGTGTCCCCAAAATATCTTTTTATAAACAACCACCGCACGGTACACCGAGGGAATCGTAAGGGTCATCCGCCCCTTGCGCGGAGGTTGGAGCCTATTGCTCGGTTTCCGCTATCTGCAAAAACATGCGCAATAACCTAGACGGGGAATCCAGCATATCCTTACGCAAAAAATAATAACTATAGTGTTCGCGCATCAGCAATGTTACTACACCTGCGGCGCGCAACCGAATCATATGATGTCTGGTTGTTGCTTTTGTTAACCCTAAGTGTTCCGCTAATTCGGTCAAATACATTGATCGCTGCGACAAAAGACGCAATATTCGCAAGCGTGTATCATCCGAAAGCGCATCAAACAGCGCCGCCAGTTCATGCCGCTGCGAATCTTCTTCATTCAAATTCTCTAAATTTTCAACAGTTAATGGGTAACAATACGTCAAGGTATCATTCACCCGCATATGGAAAATAGCCGGAGACAGCATTATGCTGGGAACTAGCACAATGCGTTCTATTGCGGCCGGGGGATCGTAAATAAAGCCGCGAATGATACTGCCAAATAACTGCTCATGGCTTACTTCCTGATTCAGCATTTTCAGCCGGTTTACTTCCTTTTCTAACTGCGTCCGCAGTCGCGGCTCTTCTTCAGCAAAAACCAGCCGATACCATTCGCGTAAAATCTCCGCTAACTTGCGGCGTGTCTGCTCCGGATTAGTAAGCATTGCAACGATACCCGCGCGTTCCGCTGAGGGAAATCTTTTTGAAAACGCGGAAATTTGTTTCGCCAAATTTTGTTTATTTTTTTCAGTGGTGTTTGGTTTAGCAGCATATTCAAGTGATCGCACAATAAGTTCATTGGCCTGAATTTGCCAATCAGTTCCAATTCCGTCGCTTTCCAGCAATGTTTCAATAATATCTGTAATAGCAGCATGTTGCTCAAACCAATCGAGCGTATCAGGTATACTTTCTGTTTCAGCCTGCCAAAAAATACCCGTTAATTTTGCAGCGCACCATTGTCCTTCATCTTCACCAAAATAATAAAATAAATCTTCTTTTAACATATCCGAACACTTATTTAGCGCAGTTTCTATCCAATTGCTATCAAGGTCATAATCATCTTTGCGCGCCGGACAAAATGCAACATGCAAGCTTAAAAGTAAATCATATACAGGATTTGCGCTAAATTGAAATATCGGCTGCTTCCGTTTGCGTTTTAACTCCACCGTTTTAGGGGTATTTTCTTCAACACTTTCATTATTTTTAGTCATCATTAAATCCCTGCCTTCCTGAATTTCTGCTTATTAAATTGTTTTGGATTTACCTTGGAATCATCCTCACTGCCATTCCCTGTTCCGCTAACCTCAAGAATTTTCTGGTAATTTAAGCACATTCATCCAGATGATTCATTGAAGTATAATCACTATCATACCGTTCATAACAGATATTACCGCTTTTCCGAAATGCTGTCAAGCCCTTGCGAAGCCGCAGTATTCTCGTGTTATTACGGTAAAATATCCGTCCAATATTAAATTTTGCTTAATCAGTTCTGCACGCGATATCAGGGAGCATTTTGCTCCCTGAAGGCACGCTGTTTTTCATGCGGTTCGCTATCAGTCTAAATGCATCCTGGCAAATAACTCATCAACAAATCGGGTATAAAAAGAAGGATCGACCAAACTGTCCAATTCATCAGGGGAAAGCAGCGCCGAAATTTCCGGATCGGATTTTAAAAATTCCAAAAATGGCGCTTTATCATTTTCGCCGCGCCAAACTTTTTGCGCATTGCGCTGCGCCATTTTATACGCTTCTTGCCGCCCCACACCTTTATCCACCAAAGCAAGAAGTACACGCTGAGAATATATCAACCCGCGTGTCATATCCAAATTATCACGCATACGAAATTCATCAACTTCTAGGCCGGTAATAATAGTATGCGCCAACCACAACATATAATGCAGAATCGTTGTGGCGTCGGGGATAATTACACGTTCATTTGAAGAATGGCTGATGTCACGCTCGTGCCACAGCGCCACGTTTTCCATGGCGGTAAGCGAATATCCACGAAGCAGCCGCGACAACCCGCATATTCTTTCAGTAAGTTCCGGGTTGCGCTTGTGCGGCATCGCAGATGAACCTTGCTGCCCGGAGCCAAACGGCTCAAATGCTTCGCTGACTTCGGTGCGCTGCAAGTTGCGCAGCTCCAGCGCCATCTGCTCTAAAACGGAGCCAATCAGCGCAATATTTGTGATGAACTGCGCATGACGATCTCTTCCGATAATTTGCGAAGAAACCGGCGCCGTTTTCAACCCAAGGCGATCACATACATATTCTTCTATTACCGGCGGAACTGTAGCGTGTGATCCAACCGGGCCAGATATTGCGCCATACGCCATTTCTTCCAGCGCATCTTTCAGTCGTGTTTCCGCGCGGCGCAAAGCGTCTACCCAAATAAGCAGCTTTAAACCGAAGGTAGTCGGCTCGGCGTGGATGCCGTGTGTGCGCCCAACTATTAATGTATATTTGTGCTTTTGCGCTAAATGCTCTACATTATGCAAAAGCTTATTCAATGCGCTGCGTAATATTTCCCCGGCTTCGCGAACCTGAACTGCTAATGCGGTATCCAAAATATCCGAAGAAGTTAATCCCATATGGATATATCTGCCATCCGGCCCTGTTTGTTCCTGCAGCATACGCAGAAACGAAATGACATCATGATGAGACTCTTCCTCTATATGACGCATCCGGTTTAAATCCAATGACGCCGATCGTATATTTTCCAGCGCGGCAGAAGGAATGACCCCTTCGGCGGCCCACGCCTCACACACCAGCATCTCCACCTGCATCCACGTTTCTACTTTTCTTTTCTCAGACCACACCTGCGCCATTTCCGGTCTGGTATAACGATCGATCATTGTTGCGTTTTGCCTTCTTCTTTATCAAAATATGTTGCGCGGCGCCGTTTTTTTATATTCCCCAAAATATGTGTAAACTGGGGAGTTTACCGGCGCTAAGTATCACTTGAAGTATACCACATAGTTAGACGGCATGAATTTTGCATAATTGTTATAATAAGACGAAGTATTGGAAAATACGAACATTTCAACAGAAACACTGCTCGCAATTTTCTGCGTTTTTTTTGCAGCTAGATGCTCTGAGGCCGGCAGATAACGCAAAAATTCCGGCGCCAAACGGCCGGTAATTCAATATTGTAATAAGATATTTGTGAGAAATAAGTATGTTCCTACAGCTTGTGTGCTATACTTCAGAAGAGTCTTGTGTCTGAACAAGGAGCAAAGTATGGCTAAGCGAAAACAACCTCAAAATTGGGACGATTTGTCTCCGCAATATGATGATCCTGATCCCCGGAACTCTGGTCAGGTTGATGATAACTATGTGTTAAATCTGATTCAGGAAGCCCAAATGATGTATCAGGAAGGCAAAATTGAAGAAGCTATCGATCAGTGTGAAGAAATTGTGGCCGTATATAACAGCGCCGAAGCCGAATATACGTTAGCGTTTATGTATCAGGAACAGCATATTTGGGATGCGGCAGTGGAACATTATACGGTGCTGCTGGATAACCCCGAATACGCTTTATCGTGTTATTATTCGCTTGGTCAGTGCTTCCGCTCTAAAGGCGATTTGCAAACAGCTTCACAATATTTTGATGAAGCGGTAGATCGCGTAAATTTGGATATGCTGAACCGCGATGAATCCGATCAGCTCATCCAGTTGTGCAGTGAAGCGGCGCGCGCGCATGATGATATGAATGAATATGAAAATTCAGAATCTATATATAATTCTCTTTTAGGATATTTGCGCAGCCGCGGCTGGAAAGACAGCGTTCGCCAAGTTGAAAATTTAATGGCTAAAAGCGCCCGGCCCGCACAAGAAAACAGCAAAAAAATGCCGGCCGCTCCTTCAAATTCGGGTCCCGAACCGGTTTCATCAAATAGCGCCAAAAATCCGGCCGTGTCTCCTAATGGTTCTTTTTCCGGATCTAAGGCGCAGCAGCCGGGTCCCGGCCAATTAGTTTCAGATCAACCTGGGCCGGTTGCGCAGGGCAATCACGCTTCAGCGCCGCATCTTACCATTCCCGGCCAGCAATATCAACCGCCGCCGCCGATGAATCCTGGCGCATTTTTACAAGATATGTATCCCCCTGCTCAGCAGCAGACATTCCCAATGCAGCGGCCAATCGCGCCGGCTGCAGGAAACAACCACGCTGGGTTTGCCGGTGGTCTGAATATTATGCCGCCGCCGCCAATGCCCGAACCACAGCGCACACGTGTTATGCAAATGATGCGCAATATCGAGTCGTTTATTGCCCGCGGCTTATATACCGCCGCTATAGAAGAGTGCATCAGCGTAACCGAAATTGCTCCGCATTATTTGGATGTGCATTTAGAGCTGGCAGAAATTTATGTGCAGCAAAATAAAATCGATCAGGCAATTACGAAATACGCCGTTCTTATCGATAATTTTTTGGCAAGCGGCCGCATAGATGAAGCAATTGCCGCTTATCGGCGTGTGCTGCAATTAGAGCCGAATAATATTTCGTATCGCGTTCGGCTGATTAATACTTTGGCGCAGCATAACCGAATTCAGGAAGCTCAAGAAGAACGCATTAAAGCCGCGGAAGCATTTTTAAATTTGGGGTACCCGGACCGCGCTATTGAACAATTTGAGCAATCCATTCTCACTGCGCCTAATGATATCCGCCTGCGGTTGAATTATGCGCTGGCGCTTATCCGCGCCGGCAAAATTCAGTTTGGCGTTACGGAATTGCAAAGAATTTTGCAGATCGATCCCGGTAACGTGATTGCTTTAGCGCGCTGGCATATTGCGCTGTGCCTTGGCGGCTCTGCCGCAGCCTCGTTAAGCCCCGCGGCTAAAGCGCCGGATACGCGCGCCTCCGCGATCGATATTTTAAACCGGCTTGCCCGTATTTTACGATCTGACGGTCTCAAGGGATATGATGACACCGTCGGTGAATATACTGCAACATTAAGCCAGCAGCAAACAAACAATGATATTCGCTACGGATATGCGGTTATTTTGCACACCGGCAGCAAATTTCAAGAAGCAATTGTTGCGTATCAATCCGCGCAGGCAACCCCCGGCTTAGAAGTTTTATCATTAGTGGGAATCGGCTTGTGTTACCTGAATTTGAATGAAAATGATAAAGCGGCGCGTTCTTTTGAAGACGCTAGTTCTTTGGCGCGCAGCAACCCTGTGCCCATAGCAATGTGGAACGCCCGACCGCGCATCGATAATGAGGATATCGGCTCGCCGGATATTGAGATTTCTCAGCTTTTGGCGCGCGCGTATCAACGCTCGAACCCCGGTGGATTTTCTCCATTGGCCGGCTCAGCCGCGCCGCAAAAGGGATCGCATCAATCCAGTGTTATATTAGATGAAGTGTATCGCGTAATTAATGAAATATCCATGCGTAAACAAAACGATGTTGCCGGCGCGCTGCAAGAAATGGCGCAATTGGCAGTAACGTACCGCACGCAGCGCCGCTATGAACACGCGCTGGCTGCTTTGCAGGAAATAGCCTCTATTGCGCCGAAAGATTATTCTGTGCACGCCGAAATGGCAGATATTCATATTCATCGCGGCTTTTTGGAAGAAGGGATTGCAGAACTGCGCAAAGTATATGAAATTCATATGTCTACAGGGCAAATAAGCAGCGCAGCGCAAGCTTTACTGCAAATCTCGGATATTCAGTGGCAAATGGGTGAACATAACGACGGCATGGCAACCCTGAAGCAAACATTGCAATTAACGCCGGATGATATGAACGCCCGGCAGATTTATGTGCAATATTGCCTTGAAGAAAATAAACGCGCTGAAGCCGCAGAACAACAATCGGTGTTAGCGCGCTATTATTTCCATAATCGGCAGACTAAAGAGGCCGTTGCCATGTTGCAGCAGTTGATTGCGTTAGATAAAAATAATTTCGACGCCTACGATCTGTTAGGCCAAACGTATTTTTCGGTTGGGGAATATGAACAAGCGCAACGTGTGTATCGGCATTTGGCAAAAATTAACCCGGCCAGCCAAATTGCTCGCGAACGTTTAGCACAAATTCAGGAACTTCACGCCAAACGCAATTGATACTTCCACATTGCAAGCTGCTCCGGCGGAACAAACTCCGAGACATCTTTGTGTTGTTCCGCCAGCGTCCGCACCATGGTAGATGAAATATCGGCATATTTTTCGCTGAGGTCAATATAGTGCGCCCGCGCTTTCCATGCAATATTTTCCGGTCGGCTAAACAATTCCGCCAAATCGGCTTTGCCATACCCCATTCGAGGGCAAACCAAAAATTGCGCCAATCCAAATAGTTCCTGTAATTCGGTGTCTCTATCCGCATAATATGCCGGATCCAATATTTGCAGCGCCTTATCAAATCCAATTATAAAAAAAACATCTTCAACTTGTGGAAACGCGGCGCGTACCGCCCTGGCCTGTTCTTTATATAATCCGCAGTTAAATAACGCCACACGCATCCGCACATCACGCTGCGCCGTCGCGGCAAGCATCAGCAAGTGCAGCGCTTGTTCCTGCGCCGGAAGCTGTACTTTATGCAGCGTTGTGCGGCTCATCGAAAGCAGCAGCTGCTCTACAAGCCCGGTTTGCAGCGCTGCTTCCGCAACGGCAAGATGCGCAAATGTTAGCGGATGAAATGCCCCTGTATAAACACCAATGGTTTTTGGATCCGCAGGGTTCATTTGCGGTGTTCCCATTTTCGGCGACAGGGGAAGCGTTACAGTCGGCTTATAATGAGCGTCGAGTTGCGCAATGTTATCTATCACCATACGCTGTAATTTTTTTTGCGAGATATATGCGCTGGCAAGGTGATATTGTGCCGCATCACCGGTATTATTCATAGCGCAAAATAGTTATAAAATACCGCCAATGGCTGCGCCAAGCAGTAACGCTATGCCGTGAAATAATACAAGCAGTAAAAACCCTATTCCGCTCACTATTCCGGTGATTATTCCAAGTGGCCCATGGGTAAGCGATATCAGAAAAAGAAACAGCGCTACTATTACTGCCGGCAATATAGCGGAAGTCATGGCGCGGCCAAAACTTCCTGCAACTTTACCGCCGATAATCCCAAAAATAAAGGAACTAATGACCGGCAGCCAAAAGAACACCAATGGGCCAATAATCATAATAACTGCTCCCCAAAAAACAGAGCCTTTTTTCTTCGATGATGGTACGTTATAAGACATTTGAATGAAAGTATCCTTTCTTTTATTTCGCTGTGTTTTACCTGCCGCACGCAGCAACGTATGAGCTTCCGGCAGAAGTTTAGGTTATTTTGTTCTTTTTGATACTATGCGCGGCCGAAGTTCGGCGCCTGCAAGAAGGTTCAAAAAACACAAAACTTATGGTCCCCACGCAAAATACTTCGCGTTATATGCAATAATTGTGCTTGTTTGCTGTGCAGTAAACCCGACAATATTCTGCTGATTAACCTGCGCGTCTTGGAATGTTACAACCGATCCATCCGGCGACCAAGCAATCGGACCAAATAAAGCATATGAAACTTGCAATTGATTTGGCAAAGTTAAAGAATACGCCGATGGAAAAGAGTTTGTTGCAAGAGGCTGAATATATGGCGCAAAAGACTCAGAATTATCAGCCAGCGCCAACGCAACCGAAGTATCCGTTGGCGAAATAGCCAAGTTCAACGGCACATTAGGAATTTGCGCATTGGCAAAAATTTTTAAAGCTTGTTTGCTGGATGTATTTTGTAAATAAATTACAGTATCAGCCAACGCAACGGTATGTTTATTTTGCAAAACCTGTTGAATTGTTGTACCGGGCGCATAGCCGCTTTGATACGCTATTGCGGTTCCGTCTGCGCTCAGCGACCACGCATAGGGGCTGTAAAACGTATATTCATCAAAGGGGCACAGCAAAGAACCACAAGGCAAAGGCGCCAGCGACGCCGGCCCCAGCAAAGCTACCAAGGATGTTTGCAAAGGATTGCTGAGTGAAAATTTTCGCAATTCCGCTATACCAACACCATTTACACCGATATGCGCGATGGTAGAGTAATATACGTTTATGCCGTCGGTGGCAATTTCCCAAACGTTTGTGGGGCCAACCATCAACACCGATCCAGTATCTGTTTCCGGTGATATTTCAAATATATTTCCGTTTTCGGTATAGAGCATTGTTGTATTATTGACCCAGGCAATATGCCGCCCTTGCAGCGGAATAACAATACTTTGGCCAGCGGTGTTATATTCATGTATCCCAAACGTTTGAGTATTGCCGATAAACAGCGTGCCTGTTTGCTGGTAACTATATCCGTTGGTGTTTCCGGGCGCCAGCCGCGGAGTTTGCAATGTGTAGGCAATATGTATTAAATCCGGTGACCAAACAGGGTTGCCCCATTTTGCGGCTCCGTTGGCAAGGTTATATTGTGTAAACTGTGTTTCTAACGCAGTGCCTTTCCGTATCCAAAGATTATTGAAGCGCACAAACGCATAGCTGCTGGCCGGCAACGGAAACGGAGTTGCGCTGGAAGCCGTTGCGGCAGGAGTTGCGGTTTGGCTGGCTCCCCCCGGCAATGAGCATCCGGCAAAGAACACGCTAAGGATGACTATAGGGACAATGACAAGGTAGGCAAGTGGCAAACGCCGAAAAAACCAAAATTTCATAACGCGCATAAACTTTCAAAAATATATAGTTGGCAATGAAAAGATTTTTCAAGGAAATCACATTGTTGTTCATGCGCAAAATTCGCGTTCGCGCATGCAAGTATTCGCAGAGCAGCATACAATAGCGAAACGGCCAGCGCAGTTGGAAATGATTCTTGCCGCGCCGATTAAATCTCTCTATTGTATGTGAGCGAATAGCTTGATATTTAAATTATATCGCAGAAACCCGGCGCCAACACCAATAAGCCGCCGGATTGTTAACCGGCGGCGTTTGCAGCAGAGTAAGCGGCGCAATAATGAGCTAAAAAAAGATTCTTTAACGCGCCTGTGCGTTAAAATAGTGCGGGGAAATAACTCCCGGCGCAAAGTGATTGGCAATGCGCAGGTACTCATCCTCACAAGCCTCTATCATCAGTTTATGCATGAGCACCACATCGGCGTGCGGAATTTGTTCAATAGATTGAACGCATAATTCCATAATCGGCCGGCCGGAATCAAACACCTTTACCAGTCCGCCATGGAAAGGAACGCGGTATATTCTCGAAAGTTCAGTTGGACTGAAAATATCCAGATATCCGTATTTAAGGATTTGATGATATTCACTTGTTGTCAGCATTTGTTTTAACAAAGATTTTGCGCGCTGATTTGCGCGTATTTTTTGAATAGCCGGCCAAACAGTATCACGGGCATATTCAACAACCTGAAACACACCTGCTGATAACACCGCCATAATGATGACGCTGAGCATAATATAAAGCAATGCCCAATTTCCCATAGCGCACTCCTTAATCTATATCCACAAATGGCGCAAGCGTCTGCGGAAAAGATTGAGGGAAATACATGTGCGCGCTGCAAAAGTCAAAAGTTGCATAGCGATTTGCGCGAGCGTTTTTGCAATATCCCTGAAAATTTTCCGCGCCGCCGTTCCATTATCCGCCGATAATCCTTGGAACAAGAATGATTTGATCGGCCAGCGGATCAAATGTATTGATGCGAGTAGTAGTTTTATCTGTATTTACTTTAAAAGCAGAACATCCGCGGTCGCGGGCATCCTTAAAAATTTGCTCTGCTTCGCGAACGGCTGCTTCAGCTTCCGGGTCGCCAACAGTAAATTTTTCTGTATCCCAAGTAACGCGATCATCGCCTCTGCGGGAGAGAGTTCTCATCATACCCATAGTATCTGTATTGCTCCTTCATTGAAATGTTATATTTTGACCGGAAAACCGGTTAAAATCGGGATAGTAACGGTAAACGTAGTACCTACGCCAACAGCGCTTTCAACCTTGATATCACCATGGTGATTTTCAACAATGGATTTCACGATGGCAAGTCCCAAACCTTTTCCCTTATATTTTTTCTCACTTTGGTTATCTGCTTGATAGAATCGTTCAAAAATATGCTCTATATCTTCTTTACGGATACCACAGCCGGTATCTTTAACCCGAATAACGAATTCTTTGGCGGATGTACGCACATCGACCCAAATATTGCCTTCTTTGTTAGTGAACTTAATGGCGTTAGTCAGCAAGTTTCTCAGCATTTGTTCCAGCCGTTCTGAATCGCCTGACACTAAAGCATATGTTTTCGGCATTGGCGGGTGCAGATTAATATTTTTTTCTTCAGCCAGAATCCTTACTTCATTGAAGGCTTCATCAATAATAGTTTGAATTTGCACTGAGTTGGAGTAACTGTAGTCATTGTACCCAATATCATCATACGCCAGAAGCAGTAAGTCATTAATCCGGTTATTCATGCTTGCCAAATTGCATTCTGCCTGATTAGCCAAAGTATAAAGCTGTTTTGTTGGCAGATTTTTTGACTGCATTTTTATGTAGCTGATATTCAGAGTAAGTGTTTGCATCGGGGAACGAACTTCGTGGGCAATCATTTGCAAAAAATCAGCTTTTTTCATGTCTAGATTGCGTATAGAGGTAATATCCTTGATAACAATCACTATCTGATTATTTGCATAGCGCATAGGCGCAATAGTTACCAGCACGCGCCGCGACGCCCCGGTATGGTGAGCGCTATGAATTTCATATTCAATATTAACCGAAGGGGCGCGTTTGGCAACTGCAGCGTCTAACGCAGCGTTTAAGGCGGTGGCGCCATATGCGCTGCGATAATTTGCTTTATCACCCATGCGCAGCGCCTGTTTAATAGGCGTATTTTGCAAGCTATGGTTTGTTGCCCCAATTAACGCTGCCATTTGTTCATTTGCGCGTATAATATTTTGTTTTTCATTAATAACGCATATTCCTTCGGCGCTGGAAGCAAATATGGTTTGCAGATACTCTTTCTCGGTTTTTATATCATAATACAGCAGCACATTTTCTATTGCAGTAGCAATGATAGGCGCCATATCTTGAATAATCCGTTTTTCATCCATCAAAAATGGAACCGCCCGCGACAGTGTTACAACACCGCGTAATTGCTCTTTCCAGATCAGCGGCGCGCAAAACAGCGAAACATGTTCGCCGCCCAGAAATGATTCCGTTATTCGTCCCATAACTGTGGGAGTTTGCGGAGCGTCATACGCCATGGCTTCATGTTTTCGGGCGACCATTGCGGTAAAAGAAGTTTCGTCGCGCAAAGAAATAACGCAGCTTTGCAATAGCGCCCCGCGTTTGCCTTTCGAGCCAACGATGCGCAATTCCTCGCGCGCAGTGTCAAAGGAAAAAATAATGGCGTTTTCACAATGCACAATTTTGCTAATTTCCGACACAATTGCGTTAAATAAATCTACGGGATTCAGCGTGGTTATAGATCTGGCGGCGTCTAAGATAATGTCGCGTTCACTGCGCGCCATGGCCTCATTTTTCAACAAATAAATATTTTTCAGTGATTCAAAAGCATAATGTTCAGCTACCCGCACCAGCAACGGATCAATCTCGCGCAAGATTCTGCCTGCGCTAAAGGCGATAAGCAATGCGCCGGTTGTTTTATTTCTTTCTATTAAAGGAATAACAATGCCGGGCAAATTCGGCGGGCCATCGGTTTGGTGATACATTTCTGCCTGCCCCAAAACATCACACACCATTTGTTTGGTGTGCGAAATAGCCCACCCGGTAATACCTTGATTAAAGGGAATCATTTTGGCGTATACACTGCTATCCCCTGCCACTGCCATACATTGCAGTTCACCGGAAATCGGGTTTTGCAAATAAATTGCGCAATGTTGTGCTTTCAGCATCTGCGCAATATTTTTTATGGCATACTGTATTCCTTCCATATAGCCTAATTCCTGCGGTAACTCAAGCAATTCGGTGATTTTCTTTGGCGCTGCCGGACTTTTTCCCGAGCCCAAAGCTGAACTTAATTGCACCTTCGGCCTCCTTGAACGCTTTAAGCATCATTGACTTATTTATCAGCAATCTGGGCGCCATATTCTACCATTTGCTCTACCCAATACCAATAACACTGTGAAATGTGAGTTATTTTCCTTGTCACTGCTTCATAAAATCTTATATGATTAAAATGGCGCTGTATGAATAGTACTTTTATGTTCCGGCGCCCTGAAAAGAGGTTATTAGTTTCATGGCTGCGCGCATTCTGGATGGCAATCATTTAGCTGAAACTCTGCTGCTTTCTTTACAAAAAAAAGCGGAAGAGTTTATCAGCCATAACGGCCGCGCCGCGCATTTATCCATTATTGTTATCGGCTCAGATACCGGAGCGGCGCTGTTTGGCTCTCAGGTAATACGCAAGTGCAAAAAAATTGGAGCCGCAACATCATCTACCCATTTCGACGTCGACGTTACGGAATCAGCGATCCGCGATTATATTGAAACTATCAGCGGCAATTCATATACCGATGGGGTGATTGTGCTGCTTCCGTTGCCGGAAAATATTCAGCAAAGCGCAATTATGGCAACTTTACATCCCGCAAAAGATGTTGACGGGCTTGGCCCCAAAAACGCCGGCAACCTTGTTTTAGGTTTTCCCAGCTTTACCCCAGGAACTGCCGAAGCAGTTACTACGCTGCTGGATAGCGCAAACATACCAATCCAGGGGCAGCATGCGGTTATTTTGGGGCGCAGCAACGTCGGCGGGAAACCCGTGGCTATGGAGCTGCTGCGTCGCAACGCTACCATTACCATCTGCCACACCCATACTAAAAATCTGCCGGATATTACCCGAACAGCAGATATT
Source organism: Chloroflexota bacterium (assembly GCA_021778805.1). GTDB lineage: Bacteria > Chloroflexota > Ktedonobacteria > Ktedonobacterales > JACDGC01 > JAJYBV01. The sequence continues at coordinate 31,735 of JAJYBV010000002.1, forward strand.
ATTGTCGCCAGTATCGGCCGGCCAGAATTTTTAACCGGGGATATGATCCGGCCCGGCGCGGTAGTGTTAGACGCAGGGGTAAATGTAACTCCGGAAGGATTAAAAGGAGATGTGCATGCGCCAAGTATCCGCGAAAAAGCCGGCTGGTTTGCGCCGACTCCCGGAGGGCTTGGTCCGTTAACGCATCTTATGGTTATTCGCAATACGCTTTTTGGCGCCGGCTGACGCCAGAAACTTGCAATATATTTTTTTATATAAAACTATCAGTGGAAACACCGCCGCGCATGTACTGCATAGCGGCGGCAAGCGCAAGAATGTTTGCGCCGGCAAATTCCCTGACAAAATCCCAATTTTTATGGAGTTTGTATTATGTATAGATTGAAGCAGCAAAAATTTATTCCAGCAACTGCATTGTTAGTAACTTTAACGTTGCTTTTTACCGCATGCAGCGCATCAACCGGAAATAGCTCTAATCTTCCTTTCACTCAAGGAAAATGGTATCAGCCAGTATTAGGATCGTACAACAGCGCAAGTGTCAGTTCTACGGCATTTGCCGCGGCGAATCCGGAGTATGGCTATGCCTGTGTTTCTACATTGCAAAGCGCCGCAACACCCGGACCGCAAACACCTGCGGCTTCGGCGACTTCTGCGGCCACAGCAACACAATCGCCAACAGCCCAAGCGTCGCCTTCAGCAACAGCGGCTTTAGCGTCTACCGGAACAGCCGCCGCCACAACACCTACTGCGCTGCCCACTGTTACCCAAAGCCAGATAACAAATACATTTTGGTCAACCACAACCGGCGGATTATATTGGAATCCTGTAACACTGCCGGCAACAATCGGTTCATTTATCTGCCCGTTATCGGCGGTTTCAGCGCCAAATCCACAAAATCCGCTAGATGTGTTTTTGCTGGCAGCGCAAGGAACCTTTGATGTCAATAATCCATTTGCGTTTACACCCGGGCAGCTGCAATTTCAGCTTTGGCGCAGCCAAGACGGCGGCCAAACATGGAAACAACTTACAACACCAACATCAGTAAACTCACTGCAGCCATTAATACTTTCGCCGTATCATCTCATTATTCAGGTACAAGGTTCTACCATTGTGTTCGCAAACAACTATGTTGGATCTCAAACGTTATTTGTCAGCTATAATAGCGGTCAAACATGGGTGCAGCAATCTTTAAACTCAGTAGATTCATTTGCGCCGCTTTCATTCGCCGGATTTGCCGACGGGCCAAATAACAGTTTATGGGCGCTGGTGTCTAGCAGTGATGTTTCGCAAACCAACACACCGTATCAGATCTATCAAACAAATGATTTTGGCCAGTTGTGGAGTTTTGTAACTTCGGTTCCTATCGGCGCGCCGATTCCATCCGGAGCAAACGCTCAGTTATTTACCGGAGCAAACGCGCAATACGACTATGTTGTCACTCAAGTTACCCCAGGAACAGCGACGGCGCCGACGGCAACGACAATTGCGCCAACAGCTTCAGCAGCGGCTTCGCCAACGGCAACAGCCACAACACCATCCGGAACATCCGGCGCGGCGCTGCAAACTGCGCTGTACGCTTCATCAAACACCGGTGTAACGTGGAGTAAAAATATTTGGCCAGATTCTGTAAGCGGAACACCGCTCGGCGGCGCACAGATTGCGCAGTTTGGCGTTAACTTCGCGGTGGATTCGCGCGGATATGCCTATGCGGCCCCAACTAACAGTGATAATTCGCCGCTTTCTGATCCTTCAGCGGCAAACAGCGCAGGAATATATGTGTTTAACGGTAGTTCTGCGGCATTATTTGCCCAAACGCCAGCAACTTCCACAGTGATGACAATGTCGCTGGGATATGCTCCACAAACCAATGTGCAGAATCCGCAAACACCAACGCCGCTGCCATCGGCAACAGCAACGGAAGCAGTAGCGCCAACAACTACGGCTTCACCCCCGCCGATCGTTGCCCCTACAGGCACAGTAACGGCAACAGGAACAGCATCCGCAACAGCCGTGACTTCACCGACAGCAACCGTAACGGCAAGTTCGGTATATCCGGTTTTATGGGTAAATTTCGGCCCGCCAAGTCTTTTTATAGCCAGTCCATCCGAAGCCGGATTTATGGGGTATATTTCTGAAACTGCTATACAAGGCAGTTAATCTACGGCGGCGTTTCAATACGAATCTAATCGGCGTCCTTTTGATACATCCTTTAAAAGTGGGATAAAGTTTGTTATCAGAGCGCCGATTAGATGAATATCCTCACTAAATTAAAAGGATTCGTATTTGAAATGTTGCAGCAAGAACGTACATTTTCCAACAATCATCAGGATGATTCATTCCACATTCTGAACCAATGGGACCTCTTCGCATTTACAGTTCCCGTCATCGTTTGGCTGGCGAATATAACAACTATGGTGTTAGCCGGCCCATCAGGATTAACGATGTTTGTGTTGGCCAGTATCTTTTTCTTCATTCCCAGTGTATGGGTTACCCAATGGCTTGGCAAAATGTTTCCCCGCCAATCGGGTCCCTTTATGTGGGCAGCGCGCACGCTGGGCTACAAGCGGGCATTTTTTCCAAGTTTCAGCATATGGCTGGGTGTAACCATTGGCGCAATCGGCACGCTTACCAACACCATGTTTACACTTCAATATTTTAACGCCAATTGGTTTGCCACTCCGGTTTCTGAAAGTATTGGCATACTTATTATGCTGGCGCTGGTAACAGCCGTATGCCTTATTCCGTTACAGCAATTACGCCGCCTTGTTTTTGGCTCTACGATGGTGTATCTGGCTGCAATTGTCTGCCTTTTCGTAACTATTATTCTTTGGACAATGAGCGGCCATCTTCCGCAAACGTCATTTCACTGGCCAGATCAATGGCAAGTTTCATCCTCTACCATCGGATCATTCGGCCTTATTGTTTTTACCATAATCGGTGTAAATATGGCCATGTCTCTTGGTCCGCGAATGACCGGATCGCGCAGCGAGGTAAAGCGTTCCATGCGGTTTGTGTGGTGGGTTTTTGCCGCAGTTATAGCTATGTATCTTATCGCAGATTTTAGCGCGTTGATCATCGATACCCCAACACAGCTTGCAACGCCGTTTGTATTTACCGATGTGTTTTACAATATGTTTGGCGCGGGAGTTGCAAATTTCTTTAACGTTGTCGCTGTGATCATTGATTTTATGATATCAGTTGTCTATGTTGTCTTACTGGCCTATGTTTTGCATTCATTTGGTGAGCATAATTATTTGCCGCCTTTGTTTGCCAAGACCACAGATCAGCATGTTCCGCGCAACGCAATTTTGGGGCAAGCAGGTAGCATTGGCGCATTGGTTGTAATAGCTTATCTCATTCTTCCCAGTGTTGCGCCATTTGGGCAAGACGCTGTCAGCAGATTTGCCATCATCACCAATATTTTAAACGCCAGCTCCAGCATAATTTGGGGATTAGGCATGCTTGTGCTGTTTCTATTCGGTCTTGCGGCGGTAATGCGCTTTTCCGGTATGCTATCCGGAGCGAGATGGCCAATGTTCATCGTGTCTTTAGCCGGTATTCCTACAATGTTTTACAGCTTTTGGCTGACTCTTACTGCGTCATGGATTCCAACGCTTATAGGCAATAACGCTTGGTTTGAAGCAACCCTTGGTGTTACCATATTTTTGTTGCTTGGCGGGTTGATACTTGGCGAAATATTACGCATGCACGGAGTTGTACGTGAACAAGATAGGCTGCATGCTCAATTAAAAACAACCTTCCAACAAATTGATGCGCTGATTAGAAACATTGGCAAAATGAGTTATGACGCCAACTCCGCAATGGCGCATATTCAAACGGCAACGCAATCTGTTTCACAAACAACCGGCGGACTTGCGCAATCGGTTGAAGAAGTGGCAGCTACAAGTTTGGAACAGGTAAGCACGCTAAAAGAAGCAACAAATACCATCGATTCGATGATTCAGCATACCGACACTATGAAGGTAACTCTCAGCTCGATGATTCAAACAATGGGGCGGTTGCAGCAGCAGTTTCAACAAAGCGTTCAGCAAGTTCAGAAACTTGACCAGCGTTCCATCGAGATCGGACAGATAGCTAACCTAATTGATGAAATCGCCGATCAAACAAATTTATTATCGCTGAATGCAGCAATTGAAGCAGCGCGCGCCGGCGAACAAGGGAGAGGATTTGCTGTAGTTGCGGGTGAAGTACGCAAACTTGCCGAACGAACGGCCAATTCAGTGCGCGAGATTAATGGATTAATTCATCACATTCAAAGTGAAATGGCGGAAACCCTAGTTTCTATGGAATCCTCAAAATCTGAATTGCAATCAAGTGTTGGACAGCTCGAAACAGTAAACAGTCAAGTTACCGAGGTTGTTTCCAGCGCTGAAACTACCCAAACGATGCTGCACCAAGTAAGCACAGTAACACGCACGAACAGCGATTCAGTTCGGGAAATGTCTTCAGTTATGGATACGACATCGCAGCAGATTTCTGCCATCGAAGATTCTATGGGATTAATTAAAGATCTGGCTAACCAATTGGAGGAAGCCGAGAAAATTCACAGTAAAAAATCTGGTGTTACGCAGATGCAGCAGCGTCAATCCTATCAGGAGCGAGCAATGGCCGCATAATTGAACATCAATTTTGACATTAAAAGGAGCACAAATCCGGGATACGTAAAGGGGCGACAGCCCCTTGCGCGGGGCTTGAGGCGCCTCCCAAATACATTTTTATATGAACTTTAACAATTAAAGAGGGATAAGATATATTTGCGTAATCAGGGATACGTAAGGGGCGGAAGCCCTTCACGCGGGGATTGGGGCGCCTCCCAAAATCTCTTTTATAACAAACACCGCGCGGTACACATAGGGATACGTAAGGGGCGGAAGCCCCTTGCGCGGGGATTGGGGTGTCCCCAAAATCTCTTTTTATAAACAATATTTCCAAGGAAATATTGGCGCCAAGGTGGCCACAAAACGAACACCACACGATGAATCGTGTGGCTTGTTTCCCCACCTCCACCCATGAGGCAATGCAATCCGGCGCCGTATCTTTTGTGTTATTTGGATCTTGTCAATATTCCCTGAGTAGTTACAAAAAACTACGCAAGAACAATACTGTTTTCTTGCGTAGTTTCCATTTCAATGTTTAAGATATTACGCTGAATAATCTTTCAGCATTCCCGAAATTTCCCCGGCTAAGCGAAGCGCTTCATCCATAGGCCGCTGCCATAAATTGCGACCAAAAATAACGCCAGAGCCTCCTGCTTCCATTCCCATGCGAGCCTTTTCAATAACGCCGCCTTCATCTTGCTTTTCTCCGCCGGAGAAAATGACAAGCGTTTTACCGGCAGAGGCAACTACATGCTGCAGCGCTTCTTGCACAGTAAACGTTGTTGTTGAATAGGGTTTAGGAGCATTTTTATCCTTTTCAGGATCGATCTTCGGAACATTTACTTTTACCACATCTGCGCCCAATTCGGCAGCGGTGCGCGCCGCATAATCTATCGCATAAAAGCTGTCCCGGCCGCCTTTGCCTTCGATAGCATCACCGCGTGGATAAGACCATACGATAATTGGCATCCCAAAGCGTTCTGCGTCTTCGCGAACTTTGCGGAATTGCGCAAAATCTTGCTCTTGCTGAGGCGACCCCACATACAGAGTATACCCAACCGCGTCGGCGCCAAGCCGAACTGCGTCTTCTACCGAAGCCAGCAAAGGTGAAAGTGGTGATTTATCGGCAGGAATTTCGGTTTTGCCATTTAATTTCAGCACTAAAGGAACTTGGCCGGCAAATTTTGCCATATATTTGCTGGCAATACCAATTTGGAATACAATCCCCGAGAATTTACCTTCTTTTGCAAGCTGCAGTTGAAATTCGGGATCTTTCGCTGGGGGATTCGGGAAAAAGTCTCGCGGGCCATGCTCTAAGCCCTGATCAATCGGCAGAAACATGAGTGTGCCGTTGCCGGGGCCAGCGCCATACAATAATCGAGTTAACCGGGTTTTTTTCCCTGTGCTTAAGTTCATATCGGCAAGTGTGACTCGTTGTATTTGCTCCGTTGCCATACATTGCGCCTCCTGTAATACTATAGTTTTATGCTGCGCGCGGAAATTTATGTTATTGGGGCAGCAGATTGTTTACCGGCATATGCGCAGCAAAAATAACCTATGGGGAAACCATATTTCCCTCACAAAAATCTGCGCCAAAGCTCGGCAATTTCTTGCAAAATTATCCGAATCTGCGCTTTGGCGGCGTCCCCAAAAACATATCAGGCGAACATGAAGCTTCGGGAAACCGAGTTCATAGCGCCATCAATTAAGCATACAACGCAAGAAAAGACTGCGTAAATAGCATATTTCCCATTTATTGAAAATTATTCAGACCTCGCAGCACCTCGTTAATAACGTAGCGCAGCACATCTAGAACCCCTTGCCCATTTACCGCAACTGCTTCAAAACTGCGTTTTCGGCTGGCGTTGAGGTATTGCTCTAGTATCGGCACAGGAAGCACATCGGGAACATCACGTTTATTCCACTGCATGGCTATAGGGAAGTCCATAGGATTTTTATGTTGGTTGCGCAACTGTTCATTCAGTTCGGTCCAGCTTTCAATATTTTCCCGCAGTTTATTTGCTTGGGAATCTGCGACAAAAACAACACCATCCACACCGCGCAGCACGGCAATTCGTGTTTGCTGGTATAATACCTGCCCCGGAACAGTATACAACTGAAATTTTATGTTATACCCATGTACCCGGCCCATTTCCAGTGGCAATAAATCAAAATACAGGGTTCTTTCTGTTTCGGTATCGATAGAAACCATGCCGCCGACATCTTTTGGGTTCACTACATTATGTATATAATGCAGATTTGTTGTTTTTCCGCTTAAACCGATTCCATAATACACGATTTTGCAGCTAATCTCGCGTTTTGCGCTATTTATTATTGGCATGTCGTAATTTTTTGCTCCTTCGTGTACCGGTTACCACTTTGCGGAATTATCACCATACACTATACAAAGTATATCATATTTCATGCTTCAGAAAATGAGATGCGCAAAAAAATTTTACGGTAAGAAAAGCGAAAAAACCAACTGAACAGCAAAAAATTTGCGGATGTGAAAAAATTCACAGCGCAGTTGTTCAGTTGGTTGTGCGGATGGCGGAATGATTTGTTTATTGTTATACATTTGCTATATTACATAAGATTTTCTTGTAATGCTTTTATCAAAAATTTTTTCTGATTATATATTATTGTCTAATGGTTGTTCTTTCAAAAAATTTTCTGTTACAATCCGATTATGTTAGGATGAATTTATAAAGCTGGAATTTTTGTAATCCATCCTCGCCCGCTTTTCCAAGTTTTTTGGCGCCATTGGCTTATTTAGGCAAATTCTTAACATGTTCTTTTACATTCAACAATGAACAAATATCCTAGGAGGTCCATATGGCAATTCAACCATATGCAGTTGTTTTCGATCGTGTATCGCGATCTTATGGCAATGTTCAGGCGCTGCGAGATGTTTCATTTACTATCAGCCCAGGCGAAACCATTGCATTACTTGGCCCTAACGGAGCCGGAAAAACAACGGCAATATCAATTTTACTGGGCTTGCGTCCTCCCACATCCGGCTCAGCAGCCATATTTGGTGAAAGTCCGCGTAAATTTACCGGCAGAGAACGCATAGGAGCAATGCTTCAGGAATCCGGTGTACCTTCCACACTTACAGTCACTGAATTGATTACTTGGTTTAGTAAGATGTACAGCAATCCCAAACCATTAGGCGAAGTTCTTGAAGTGGCAGATCTTAGCAGCAAAGCCAATGCCCGTTCAGCTAATTTATCGGGCGGTGAGCGGCAACGACTGTATTTTGCGTTATCTTTAGTTGGCAATCCTGATCTGCTTTTCCTCGATGAGCCTACCAATGGCCTGGATGTTGATGCGCGCAGACGCTTTTGGCAATATATATCCGGACTTATTCAGCAGAAAAAAACCATCGTTGTTACAACTCATTATCTTGAAGAAGCAGACGCCATTGCGCAGCGCATCATCATGATTAATCATGGCAACATCATCGCTCAGGGCAATTCACAGCAGATAAAATCGCTGGTCAGCGGCAAAAAAGTCCGCTTTCGAAGCAATTTGATTACAGAATCTAGTGTTATGGATCTGCCATCAGTGCGCGCTGTCAGCAAAATCAATAATCTTTATGAGGTAACTTCTGATATCCCTGAGGAAACCGTTAAAATGTTGTTAAATACAATTTCTGATGTCAGTGATTTAGAGGTGAGCAGCATGGGTCTTGAAGAGGCTTTCATCGTATTAACAACATCCTCTGATGCGCAATTGCAGCAAAAAACATTGCATTCATAAATAGGGAGTTTTCAATATGACAACAGTAGAACCAACAACTACATCGTCAATTGCCAGTAACCAAGTCTCGGTGTTTCTCTATACAATTTATTGTGAATTAATGAAGCTCATACGCATTCCAGCTTATGTCATTCCGGTAATCTTCTTTCCAACATTATTTTTTGCCATGTTTGGTCTGCCCAACATCAGTAATACTATTCAAGGAGCATCGGCAGGTGAATATATTTTGGCGTCGTATTCCTGTTATGGATTAATGTCGGTTGGATTTTTCTCATTTGGTGTTTCAATAGCCAGTGAGCGTGGATTAGGATGGAATAAGCTTTTGCGAGTAACACCTATGAATCCTGTTATTTATTTTTTGGCAAAAATTATTGTTGCGCTTATTGTAGGCGTTATAACAATTGCTATTCTCTTCATTTTTGGTGTTTTAACAGGCAATTTAGAATCCAAAATCGGCACATTGCTCATTATCGGATCATTTGATCTTGCAGGAATGCTGCCATTTATTGCATTTGGACTTCTGCTGGGCTATTCTACAGGACCAAATTCAGCGGCCGGTATTGCCAATCTTATCTTTTTGCCGCTATCCTTTGCGTCTGGTCTCTTCGTTCCTATTACATATCTGCCCAGTGTTATTCAAAAAATCGCTATATATTTGCCAGCTTATCATGTTGCGCAATTAGGATGGAATTATTTGAATGCCGGAGATGGAAAATCTTATCTTTACCATCTCCTCTGGATTGCCGGATATACGATCGTTTTTGCGTTCCTGGCAGTTATAGCTTACATGAGGGATGAAAATAAAAATTATGGCTAGCTATTTGTTGTAAAAACCGAAATAGCGCCTCATCAAATTGATGAACTTTAACAATTAAAGAGGGATAAGATATACCAGCATAACCAGGGATACGTAAGGGGCGGATGCCCCTTGCGAGGGGATTGGGGTGTCCCCAAAATATTTTTATTTTAAAATTTCCCCAAGGAAATATTGGTAGCCGGGCAGCAAGGGCGACCGCAAGGGTCGCCCCTACCGGATTGCATGGCCTCATGTGTGACCGCGCGGCGTATGCTCTAAAACAAATGATATGTGGCAGCGCTTGTGCTACGGCGCGGTGTAGGTAGCAAGGTGTCCCCGAAACGAACACCACACGATGAATCGTGTGGCTTGTTTCCCCACCTCCACCCATGTGTACCGTGCGGTGTTTGTTCAAAAACAGGCACTATGGGGCACTCAATGTACTCTGCTCTGTTGGTCTTCATCCTGATTAAAATATTAAAGTTCATCAATTTGTTGCTCGGGTTTACTGGTTCCCATTTAAAACCAGCTATTTAGGCGCTACCTGTTTCCATGCATTTGGAAGCAGGATTTATTGTTTTTAGAGAAAAATTTACTGATGAAATCGGCAGTTTCAGGAAAAACTGGCGTTTTTTTTGCGATATAAGTTCTGCGCTGGACAATTATTTCATATAGAACAGCCGGAATTATATCTGTTTTTCAGCAGAAACATGGAGGAAAAGCGTGCCTAACAATAATTTTTCACAGAAACTTCCACTGCACGAAAGCGTAACCAGTGCTTTGCAAGAAGCGCGGCAATATGCTATCAAATATCATCACGCCGCAGTAGAATCAGAGCATTTGCTGCTGGGCATTACCGCAACCCAAAATCCATTGATATCAGCAGCGCTGCAATCGGTAAAAACATCCACACGCAAAGTGCGGAGCGCAGTTTTGTTTGTGATTACTCATGATTCCTGCACAGTTGAACCGCACATGGGTAATGAAATTGATCAAATATTAGATCGCGCAAATTCTGAAGCGATAGAGATGATGTCGCGAGAAATTAAAGTTGAACATGTATTTTTAGGGATGCTGCAAGAAGAGGGTACAATTGCGTATGCTATTCTGCACGAACTGCACATTACTTACGACGGCATATTGCCGGAATTAACCAAATTAAGCAAAATGAACACATCAGCAATTGTCACGTTGAAAGAATCTGCAAACCGCTTTCAGTTAACCCCAACCTTAAATATGGTTAGCAGAGACCTCTCCGCCGAAGCGCAATCCGGCAAACTAGAGCCGCTTATTGGCAGAGAATATGAACTGGAACGGGTAATGCAAACTTTAACCCGCAGATCAAAAAATAATCCCGTGCTCATCGGTGAGGCCGGTGTTGGCAAAACAGCCATTGCCGAAGGACTGGCCCAGCGCATTGCTGATGGAAACGCGCCGCCGGAATTACTGCATCAGCGCGTTGTATCGCTGGATACGGGACTGCTGACCATCGGCACCAAATTTCGCGGCGATTTTGAGGAACGATTAAAAAGCCTTGTTGCGGAAATTATCAAAGTACATAATTTAATCATCGTAGTAGATGAACTGCATACCCTTATTGGCTCCGGCGTAGCGGAAGGCTCGGTAGACGCAGCAAATTTACTGAAACCAATACTTGCCCGCGGAGAGTTTCGCTGCTTTGGAGCAACTACGCTGGATGACTACCGGAAAACAATCGAAAAAGACCCCGCTTTAGAACGCCGATTTCAACCTATTTTTATCCGGCCAAGCACTCCCGAAGAAACTAAATCGATTCTCTTTGGTCTGCGCCCGCGTTACGAAGCTTTCCACCATGTCGCAATCTCTGACGAGGCTATTGAAGCTGCGGTAAAATTGGCAGATCGCTATGTGCATGTGCGACAATTTCCCGATAAAGCTATCGATTTAATCGATGAAGCCGCCGCGCGGTCTCGTGTTCAGCGATCTGTTATTCCCGCGGAAGCGCTGGCGCTATCTGATTCTTTGGATTTAGTGCGCAGTGAAAAAAATTCAGCAATCGAAAATGGAGAATTTGCTCTAGCCACTGCGCTTTGGAAAAAAGAAAAGGCAATTCGCCAGCAAATTTATGCGGCAGATTCTGAATGGCGCACACAACGCGCCGGAAACAACTTTGCAGAACTAAAAGCAACCGATGTTGCAGAAATTGTATCTACCCGAACTGGGGTCCCGGCAATTGCCGCAACAGAGCAAGAAGCTGAACGGCTTCTGCGCTTAGAGGAATTGCTGCATACACATATTGTCGGACAGCAAAAAGCTGTTACCGCAACCGCGCAAGCAATCCGCCGGGCGCGCGCCGATATTCGCGATAGGCGCCGTCCCATTGGATCTTTCATCTTTGCCGGCCCAACTGGGGTTGGGAAAACTGCCCTTGCGCGCGCGCTGGCAAAAGCATATTTTAACGATGAACAGGCAATTATCACCATTGATATGTCGGAATTTACTGAATCGCACTATGCCGCACGATTGGTCGGCTCACCACCGGGATACGTGGGATACGATCAGGCTGGGCAGCTGACGGAAGCAGTAAAAAGGCGGCCATATACGATTGTTTTGCTTGATGAAATTGAAAAAGCTCATCCGCGGATTTATGATTTATTGCTGCAAATTTTAGAGGATGGCTGTTTAAGTGACGCCAAGGGCCGGCAAACAGATTTCAGCAACACGATTATCATTCTGACAACAAATATCGGCGCACAGTTCAAAGCATTTTCCGGCGGATTTATTGAACCGGAGGAAAACCGAACCCGCAACGGCAAAGAAACCGCCGCGCAAAAAAGACTAAAACGCGATTTGGCGCAAACATTTAAACCGGAATTTTTGAACCGTATTGATTCAATTATCGTGTTCGATTCGCTTACTCGGCAGGATATGCGCCAATTGTGCGATATTGCCTTGCAGCCGCTGATACAGCGCATGCGCGATCGGCTGTATGAACTGCAGATAGACTCCGCCGCGCGCGAAGAGCTTGCCCGGCAAGGATATAACAGTGAATATGGCGCGCGCCCATTGCTGCGGCTGATTCAAAGCAAAGTTGAAGATGTATTGGCAGAGAAAATTTTGCGCAATGAATTGCAGCCCGGTGGTGGTATTTCGATGAGCGCCGCAGATGGCAAATTTATCTTCACGGTATATCCGGAGCCTTTGCCGGCGCCCGCGCTGCAAATTACCGCGGCAGCGGATTCGCCGCATGCGGATTTGCGGAAAGAATTGCAATAACGGTTTCTGCTGCGGCGTCGGATTCAGTATCGCCATCCCCTAGAAATTCTTGCGGTAGCGCGCGCATTTTAGCAATGCAGCGATGTCGCAGTAACGGCGCCGTTGTTTGTGAATCGGCAGCCGCAGCAGCAGGAGCAATGCCGGCAGCCCAGCCCTGCCGGCGAACATCCCGAACAGGTTGTTGCGCCGGAGCAGAATTTTCTAAGCACGACACTTCAAATCCGCGTGCGCGCATCCATATTTTCAGCTGACCCACTGTAGGAATCCACAGCGTATCAGCTTTGGCCACACGCGCCGGCGGCCAATGTTTTGCAATATCTGTTAAGGTTACCCATCCAACCTCATCATCAGCGTCTGTAATCAGCGCTAATCCTGCTGTGTCTAAACCAAGATATGATGCGCCAATCGGCGCTGCCCAGTCTCCCGGCTGTGCTTGCCAAACAATACCGGCGGTTTTCAGCCGGCGCGCCATAACTATGCTTACCAAATCATCTTGCATATGCAATATCCTAACATGATTCGGAATCCGTCGTACTACGTTTTTCCGAAAGCTCAATCACCGTTCAGTTTGGAGCATAACATAATTTATCCCTGCCCCGCTTGAATATTCGCGCCTAAAAAAGCATCACTGCGCTCAGTGGGAACCCATACAACCAACGGATGGATAGTAATAATCTCAAATCGCTGCGCTGCAAAAAATTGTTTTGTTTCATCCGTCATACCCTTATTCCCATGTTCGGAGGATTTAAATATAATAAACGGCCGGGCATGCTGCAATAACTGTGTCAAAAAGGCTAAACCACCGGGTATCTGCGATTCTTGCGACAGCATAACTACCGCAACCGAATGAATATCCTTCAGCATAAATGCAAGTTGAAACAGATTGCTGATATTGCCAATTTTATACGCTTCGTGATTATGTTCTGCTTGCTTCGGCTGCTGTTCATAAAAGAATTCACCAAATTCCAAACCGGGATAGCCATCGAAAACAATCATCTTGTCCTGCATTTGCCAAGATTGAATATTCGCGCGAATAACGGCTGCATTATATATATGCGGCTCAAATAATACCGCTTTATCAATATGCGTGGTTTGTGTCAGCATCTGCATGGCATAGGCGCCAGATTCCGCATCAACATCTATCACAATGCTATGTTCGGGCAACGCTTGCGCAATTTCGTTCAAAGCCGGCGTATCTTGGTAAAATAAGCGTACTCGATCGGCCATAGCTTTATTTACTAAAATCTGCGTTTCATTTTGCAGCAAAACCTCAGTTATTTCTGGTTGGGCAAGAATAACAGCTCTGCCCCAGAAATCTTTATAAATGTGGATATGGCGCGCCGAATTCAGTTGGAGCGAACCAATATGCAAATCTTGCTGTAGTTGATCAATAAAAATAAAGGTCGTAGTTTTGCTAAGGCTTGCTTGAACAGATTTAAATAACATGGTTAAATATGGCGTATCATCAATATTGAAGTGCAGCCACACCGAAGGAGATTCATCTTCCACAGTACTTTCTATAATCTGTAACTCGTGTGTATCGTTCATCGAAATACTGTATGGTGTTGCAGCATCAATATTTAACGCCGCAAAAATTTCTGCCGCAATCAGTTTGCGATGCGCCGCGTTTTGCAAATAATCCGACAAATTTTTCACTGGATTGCCAATTTCTCGCGGATCCGCAAGCTGTCCGGCTGCATCACTGTTTTGCGGCAAAGTTTGGTAAATGCGCCCGACGATTTCAATTATCTTATCTTGCATATATTCTATACCATGCAAAGAAGCCTTAACCGAATAAATATGATCACTGTATTCACTGTCTACTTGGTTTAGTTTTTCTTTAATTGCGTCTATATGGCTGCCATATTCCTGAAGCATGGTATGTAATGTGTTCTTAAGCGCAAAAATATGATCACCATATTCAGTATCCACTTGGTTTAGTTTTTCTTTAATTGCAAAAACATGATCAGATAATTCGTTCACGCGATTTTGCAGCGCCTGTATTTCCTGTAACTTGAGTTGGAGCTGCCGCTGCGATTGACTGACGCTGTTGGCAGATTCCGAAGATTTTTGGGTCGATTCACTATACATAGGCTGGTTGCCATACTGATATAGCATTTGTTCTTGCAAACTGCTTAATTTTGCTTCCAATTCTGCAACGCGGCTGCTCATTTGGCGGTATTCATTCAGTGATATAACATTTATTGCGCCTTGCTGTTCGTTTAGCCGACCCAAAGAAAACACACGCACGGCAATGCGGAGCAGTGTGCCGATGCCTTTTTGTTTCTTAAATGGTACCCGCTGATCGCGTGTGCGGGTCCAATCCCATTTATGCAGCAAATCTTGATGAAAGTTCACAAACTCTGATGTATCCGCCGTTGCTTTAACGGGTGAAGGCAAACCGGGTTTCGCGTCAATTGCATTTAACCGGTTGATAATAACTGTAGCGGCCGCGTGTGCGCTATATTGCCTGCGGATATCTTTTGCCGCAATCGCGCCTTTTTGCCGAGCTTCCTCCGGATGCTCAAAAACATGGAGCATAAGCTGCGCAGCGTGATCGATGTTTGGTTCTGCCCAAACAAATCCCGGCTGATATACCTTTGCGCAATCCGGATGATAGTGATGCTCTTCCAACGTAATCGTGCGAATTGTAAAATCTACCGGATATGAGTTTTCCGCAGTCATATAATCGGCGTTGCCGGAATAACCGGTTGCGATAACCGGTTTGCCAAGGTACATTGCCTCTGCCATACCTAACCCAAAGCCTTCAGCGCGATGCAGGGAAACATAGGCGTCGCAGCAAGCAAGTAAATCATTCATCTGTCTTCGTGTCAGATATGATTCAATGAGCATTCCACCAACATTTTCCACCGCATTTTTCAAGGCTTTTGCAAGCATTGGATAATTCTCTAAATTCTGCGATTTTATAACCAGCAGTGGTTTTTTGCCGGGATAATTCCAAAACGCCTTTTGAAAAGCTTGCGCCACTCCCAATGGATTTTTGCGTGATTCACAGGAATTTGCGTCGAAGGTAAAGAGAAAAACAAATGCCTGTGAAGGCAAATGAAATTGCGATCTATCAGGAACATCCGATGTTTCAATTGAGATTGGCATAGGAATAACCGAAACAGGCGCTTGCGTATATGCTTCAATATTTTGTTTGGTAAACGCGGAATTAACCCATATTTCACTGACTCGTTGAATATGGTCCTTAAAAATATCGGCAACCTTTTCCAATTCCCACGCCCAAAACGCAATAGTATATTTGTTATCGGTCAGCGTTGTAAGTTCTTCGTCGTTAATCCAGGGCATATCATTAATATTATTTAAAAATAAATTAATTGGATATGTGGATGCGCGCGGCAGACCAACAAACCGAGCCGGCAGCGGATTTTTAGGATCGGCTCCATAATAAATTTTTTCCCGGTAAGAAACCGGAATATTTTTCCCTAAAAGCACATCAAACAAACGCGCCGCAGCTGTTACCAATCCGGTTTCGGAGCGTAAATCGCCAATAACATTCAAACCGGAAACATGGGTAAAGGGATTCCAATAACTCAGATCTTTCTTAATATCAATCTGCTCCATCGCCAAGGTATCTTGTACAATATGAATTAATTTCTGCCCCATAAGATCCCACGAGGCATTTTGCTCGATAAATTCACGAGCTTGTTCACCCGATGACTTTACCAGCGCCGGATTATCTGAGGCTTTTAACAAATATTGGGTTAGTTGTTGTGTTTCATGCGGTGTATTTGCTTCTATGCGCCAGCAATATGTGTTATCATATTCTCTAAATTGTGGAAGATCAGAGGTAATAACCACCTTACCGGCGCCAAACGCCCGTAGCATTACTCCTGATGTTTCCCCCGATGTGGGCCAGCGCAAATTAACCACCACATCTACACATTGCACATACTCCAAAAAGGAGTTCATATCTAAATTAGGAATAGAGATGACAACATTGGTTAACCCCAACGTTTTGATTTGTTTTTTAATTTTCTGTACATATTCTTGCTCTTCTTCAAATCCAACGATCAATAAGCGCGCATTGGGATTTTTTTTATAAAGCGCATGAAAAGCATTAAGAATAACATGTATGCGTTTTGTATGGTTTACCCGGCCGAAAGCGCCAATCAACAAGTGATTTTCGGAAAAATTGAATTTTCTGCGCAGCTGCGCCGCAGTTTTTGCAGCAAACACATCTGCGCCATGAAAAATATTATATAGCTGCGTATTTGGGTACGCTTTAGCATAAAATTCCTTGCTCCATTGGCTATGCACCACTACCGATAAACTGCTGTCAAAAATTCGCTTAGTAAGGTGATAGGTTAACCTATCGGGGTGTTTATGCTGCTGAAGCAATTTCTGCAGATTTTGTGCGGCTTGTTCACCATAGTTATAGCGAACTTCGTTTAATAATTTTGCAAGATCATTCTGCCAAAGATAACTGTGGAAATCATAAAGCGACATATCATGCTGCAATACAATACCCGGATGGCTTAATGCGCGATCATAAATATATTTATGGAAAAAAGGATTATTTCCCAAATTATAAATATTGACATCAAAAGGCGCAAAATCGTTGCGTTCATCATAATAATCTTCGCCCCACACTAACGCGCCGGGATGGGGAAACGCAGGGGGAAGAGCAGCGTTATCAGTAAATATTTCTAAATCGCAGTATTTGGCCAAAGCGGCAATCAAATCTGTGCTATAATCAGATATTCCGCTTTCCAACGGTGGAAATGGTGACCAATATGCAACGCGATAGCTAGTATCTTTCATAATGCGCATCCTCGGTTAATATTTAATCGTCAAACTGATGAATTTGTATAAAATGAGATAATATTTCTTGCATTCCTGCGATTTCCTGATAGGTATATCTATCAACATCTCGTTGCCGCACATCAATTTTTCTGGAAAGCAACAGCCTTACAATCCCTTTAATAAGTCTTCCGGCAATCGGCAGTTTACTGAAAGCAAATGTATCTTGCCGCCATTGCAGATATTCCAGCTGCTCAATAACATCTTTTTGTTTTGTTTGAATTTGTTCTAACGACAGCAGAGCATTTTTAATAATTGCTTCTTTATTACGGTAAATTTGCTTATTAAATTCGCCTGCGCCAACAAGTTGCTGAATAACTTGCAGCCGCTCGCTGATAACGTTGCTGATTGCTTCTAATGATAGTTTTTTCCGGATATCAGCTTGGGCGTTTTGGGCTTTTTTCACGCGATCGTTGGCGTCATAAAAAACCCGTTTCATTAATTCAACAGCATGATCGACGCTAGGTTCGGCCCATAAACTGCCCGGCTCATAGATATTGAGCAAATGCTGCTCAGATTCAAAATCGCTGCTTTTAATCGTTTTTAATGAATAATCGGCAATATAACTATTTGCGTTATTCATAAAATCCATATTGCCCGAATACCCGGTGCCAATAACCGGTTTACCTAAATACATAGCTTCGGCCAAGCCAAGGCCAAACCCTTCCGCGCGATGCAAGGAAACGTAGCAATCAATACTATTCAGCAAGCCAAGCATTTCCTGACGAGACAACGTATCTTCAATTAAAATGCCTTTCAGGCGGCGCATTTCTAAAATTAATTTTTGCCGTGTTTCGGGGTGATGGTTCAGTTGACTCACTTTCAGCGCTAATATTGGCCGTGTTGGCTCATGCAAAGGAAACGCTTCTTCATATGCTCGAATTACTGCCCAAGGATTTTTCCGAGTTACACTTGAAGCGGCGTCAAAAGAAAAGAAAAAGATAAAAGCGTTTTCCGGCAGCTGAAAATATTTTCGGTTATAGGCTGTATTAACTTGAAACTCTATCACATGCGGCACAACTGTAATTGGTGTTGCTGTTACTGTTGCAAACGCCGCTTTAGCAAAAGCGCTTGGAGTCCAAATTTCATCAAAATATTCAAAATTTGTATGATATTGCTCGGGAACGGCAGGCAATTCCCACACCCAATTTGCAATAGCGTATTTGTTTTTTGCGGCAATTTTTAATTTTTCCGAAGCTTGAATCTGCGAAAATTCGTGCATATTCAATCCCGACAAATTAATAGGGTATAGCAGCCCCTGTTCTAAGGAGTGCATTTCCTTTTCTTTAATTCTTGGCGCATAGGGATGATGTACAGGATAATAGCTTAAGGGGATGTTGCTATACTTCATTGCATCGACCATACCCCGCAGCGCTATGCCCAAACCTGCATTTAAATATACATCGCCAATAATAGTAACCCCGGTAATTTTATCCATTAATGTATCTCTGTATCCTCAAAATTCTTCTTTAATGGTGACAGTAAATTGATAAAGCATGTGGCTGTATGTTTGGAATGGTATCTTTTTCCTGACAATATCAAAAGTTAATTGATATTGTCCCGCGGCTTCCGGCGCGGCAACTGCAATTTGTTTTTTAATTTTTTTGCCGGCAGGTATCTGCTCCATAAGCATCGTGTTTTGCTCATCTGCAAATATGGTATGTTCGCTTTCTGCTGGCAGATCTTCCGGCAGCCAAGCATAGCTTACATAATAATTTTCAACAGCGTTTTTGGAATAAACCCACGTTTGTGAACCGATATTTTTCAATTCAATTTCGCAATTATAATTTTTTCCGGCAGCCATTTCCAAAGGTATTTTGCTATTACTAAAATCTACGGCAAAAGCCGGACGGTTCATTTTCAGGGCTTTTTTGCCGAATTCGGCAATCTGCGCCGGCGCATTTCGCATTCCCAAAAGCATTGACAGTCGTTTTAACGGTTTCCATAGCGCTAAAATTGAAGCATAATAAAAAGGCTTGCCAGCAAATTGGCCGGATTGCTTCAATGCAATATTGCCGACAAAATCGGGAGCGCGCTGTGGCTGCTGTGCCCATTGCGTTAAAGAATGCAACGACTGTTCATTTGCATATATCGCTTGAAACAGCTGTTTTGCCTGCCGTCCCATTTCCTGAGTTGCTGCCGAATTAGAGATCAGCAATTCAATTGCATCCGCCAATGATTGCGCATTTTCCGGCAAATATGCCACGCCGGCGCCTGCCGCAATTATTGATTGCCCAAGCTCCGTAAGCGAAGTGACAATACACGGCAAACCGGCTTTCAGCCAATCTAAAACCCGATTTCTGCTGCCAAGCAGCGCTTCATATGTCATAAGGTCAGTATTAACCGCAGCGTCGCTTTCCAGTAAATAA
This sequence comes from Chloroflexota bacterium, assembly GCA_021778805.1. GTDB lineage: Bacteria > Chloroflexota > Ktedonobacteria > Ktedonobacterales > JACDGC01 > JAJYBV01. Next base: position 51,360 of record JAJYBV010000002.1, read on the forward strand.
TTCGGTAATTCATCTGATGGAACCCAATTAAGCAGATGATAGCGTCCGGAAAATTCCGACTGTTTTGTCAAATATGCAAATCTCTGAAAAGTTAGTTCGTTATATCCCTTAATTCCACCGCCGGTAGCCACAAATACAATATTTTTGCGCCGCCGCATAACCGTTTCTAACGCTTCGAAAAGCGTATCCACATCGGTCCACGTATTAAAACCGCCGGTATTCAGCAGCACAAAATCACCGTCTTGCGCAAGGAGTCCGCGAATACTTTTCCCTTTCGGCGTTAAAGCCGTATTTTCAAGGGTTGCAGGAATAACCTGAACAAATTCATATCCTATTGTGGCTTTATTTAATCTTCCGGCAGCCCCAAGCTCGCCAATAACCGCCCATTTTTGTCGATCAGAAACACAAGAAAAGCAATCTGCGCGGCGGATAACAGTGTTTTCCGTTTTCCAGCATTGCGCAATAATCGCATCATCTCCCAACACTGCCGCCTGTGTTTGAGCTTCGGCCATTAAACTGCCATTTAAATCTGCCCAAAAAGGCAAATTGCCGATATGCCGAACAGCAATTGCCGCGGAATGTGTAGAAGTTGCAATAACACATTGACATTCAGAAATATATTTAGAAACGATCTTGCCCAAAGAATAGTTCCAAATATCCAATGAAACAGTAATATAGGTTAGGTTATTTACCAAAGTTACAGCAGTATCTGGCTCGTTTTCCGGATAGGTAGCCTGACTGCGTTCGCAAATTGCAATAACTTTATGATTCTGTTTCAGTAATACATCAATAAATCGCCATGTGCGTAAACTATGAGCATTCATACGCATATTTTCAAAGGGAAGCGGCGCTACACCAAATAGTATTATTGTAGACATATGTTATTAAATCCTGTTGAATATAGCGTTACTATATCAAAATCGGCGTGATTTGAAAATATATTAGGAAATATGCATTTATGCTGCGGGCGGCCAAGCGATCACTGATTTAACGGGGGTAGCGATACCGCACCGATAAACATGGTACAATAACACAGATACCACCTTAACCGGAACTGCGCCGGATATACACAGCAATGTTCTGGCAAACAAATATCGGAGGATACATCGTGGCTAAAGAAACGCCCGCTCGCGAAAGTATTGCAATTGAAGATACTTGGGAATTAGAATCAATTTTTGCAACTGACGCTAATTGGGAAGAAAAATACGCTTATTGCATGCAGCAAACGCCAAATTTAGAGCAGTTTAAAGGAACACTAGGCCAAAGCGGAGCGAATTTATACGCTGCGCTGCAGTTCCGCGATCAATTAAGCGAGATTATTGAACGGTTGTTTGTCTACGCTAATATGCGTTTTCACGAAGACACAACTAAAGCAAAATACCAAGCTTTAGCGGATAGATCCATGACTTTAATGGCAACGTTTGCGGCAGCCGGAGCATTTTATACTCCCGAAATTTTATCAATCCCACAGGAAACGCTGGATGGATTTTTTACTCAGGAACATAAATTAAGTTTATATAAGCATCAAATTGAGGAAATCACCCACGCTAAACCGCATATCCGCAGCGCAGAAGTTGAAGAAGTGCTTGCCAGTATGGCCGAGCTTTCTCAGGCGCCGGAAAAAATCTTTGAGATGATTGATAACGCCGACTTGCGCTTGCCCAAAATAACTGACGCAGATGGATCTGAAGCGCAGCTTTCATTAGGGAACTATGTTTTGTTTTTGCAAAGCAGCAGCCGCGAAACACGCAAAGCGGCATTTGAAGGCATGCACGGAACATTTAAAGCGCAGCAAAATACTATTGCCGCCAACCTTGCAACGCAAGTAAAAAAGAATATCTTTTTAGCGCGCACCCGCAAATATGAAACAACATTGGATATGGCGCTAGACGCAAACAATATCCCTACAGCTGTATACACCAACCTGATTACCGCGGTAAATGCCCATTTACCGGCGCTGCACCGCTATTTAGCGCTGCGTAAAAAAGTTTTGGCGGTAGATGAACTGCATATGTACGATTTGTATGTGCCTTTGGTGGCAGATAGCGACAAGCAGGTATTGTTTGATGAAGCGCGAGAAACAGTCGCCAAAGCGCTGGCGCCGCTAGGGCAGGAATATGTTACGCAACTGAGCAAAGGCATGCAATCTCGCTGGATTGATGTGTATGAAAATACCGGCAAACGCGGCGGCGCATATAGCTGGGGCGCATATGGCACACACCCATTTGTGCTGCTGAATTACCAGAACCGGCTGGATGATATGTTTACCTTGGCGCATGAAATGGGCCACTCCATGCACAGCTTTTTTACGTGGCGTGAACAGCCCTATCCCTACGCCAACTACACTATTTTCCTTGCTGAAATCGCTTCTACCCTCAATGAGGCGCTTTTAACTGACTATCTGCTGAAAACCACATCCGACGCAAAAACAAAAGCATATGTGCTGAACCATTACCTTGAAGGGCTGCGCGGCACTCTTTTCCGCCAAACTATGTTTGCCGATTTTGAGATGCAAATACATCAGCGCGCCGAATCCGGGGAAGCGTTAACTCCAGAAGTGATGTGCAACATCTACAAAAACCTGAACGATCGCTATTTTGGAGATGGCGGCGTAGTGGTGGATGATTTAATTGCTTGGGAATGGTCGCGTATCCCGCATTTTTACAGCAGTTACTATGTGTATCAATACGCTACCGGCATTTCAGCGTCATCTGCGCTGGCGCGCGCCATTATTTCCGAAGGCCAGCCGGCGGTAGATCGCTATTTGAATATGCTTCACTCCGGTTCATCAGGTTATTCTATCGATTTGCTGCGCGCCGCCGGAGTAGATATGACCTCGCCGGCGCCGGTTGAAGCCGCAATTGCTGAGTTCGAGCGCGGTGTTACCGAGCTGGAAGCAGCGCTTGGCCAATAAACTTGCACTCCGTTGAAAAGCGGAAAAACCATGTTCGGGACGGCGCGCATACATAAAAAACTAATTATGTATCGTCCGTCCCGATTTTTTTAACATGCGCAGGACAATTGCGTGGCGCATGTTTAGCAATCACATAAAACGTGCGCCACCGGCATATTAATGTGTAATTTCCGCCAGCATTGCATTGATGGTTTGCAGTGATTGCGCATTGAGCTGAAAAGAACGCTCTGAAACAATCATATTTGCCATTTCTTTGCTCAGGTCTACCCGCGGAGCCTCCAATGTGTTGGGTATTAGCCCGCCAAACCCGTTTTGGAATGGTGTGCCGGTAATCGGCTTGCCGGAATCTACCGTTGCCGCATATGTTGTAGACCCTATGGCGCTTAACCCTTGGGGATTTATAAATCGCGCCAGCTGTAATTGGCCAATATTTTGCTGCTGGCCGCTTACCTGCGCTGTAATCTCTCCGGCGCTGGTAACAGTCACTTCCGAAGCGCCGGAAGGCAGCGTAATAGGCGGCTGAACCAATGCGCCGTTAATGTTTAAATTGCCGGCGCCATCAAATCTCAGCGCGCCTAAGCGCGTATATCCCATTGTTCCATTAGGCTGCAGCGTTTGGAAATATCCATCACCCCCGATGGTTACATCGAGTGGATTACCGGTTGCCACCGGAGATCCGGGAATTTGCGCATGCGAAGTGCTTTGCAATTGTGAGCCGACACCAATTGCGCTGGAGTTGGCATACGTTGAATTGACTAAATTTCGCGGATCAACTCCTTGGTAAATTAAATCGGTGACAATAGGATCGGATGCGTCGAAACCAAACGTATCGACATTGGCAATATTATTGGATGTAATATTTAACACTTGCTGTGATGATTCCATTCCGCTTACCGAGCTGGAATAAATTGGCAGCATATTTAAAACACTCCTTTGTTTTATTATTTCGCTATCGAATCAGTCGCTTCCGTCAGCATTTGATAGGCATATTGCTGCATTTGCGCAGACGCCGAAAATGCCCGCTGCGAGGAGATCATAGACCCTAAAACAGCGGACAAATTCACATTCGATTGTTCCAGCATACTTTGCCGGATAAATGTTTGCGGAGCCGCGGTTACCGCGCCAACAGGCGTAAATAGATCTGCGCCGCTTTTTGCCCAGCCTGCGGCGTTGAATACGCCTATTTGGCCAATGGTCAATGTTCCCACCTGAACTACTCCGTTAACACCAACGGTAACAGCTTTTCCCTGAAGATCTGGGAACTGAATGGGGGCTTTGTTAGCGCCCAGCACAACATTGCCATCGGCGTTCACCAACTGCCCGTTTGCGGCAATATGGAAAGCGCCATTGCGGGTATACATAGTTCCCGTCGGTGTTTGCAGCGCAAAAAATCCCGGTCCTTGCAGCGCCATATCAAACGGGTTAGTAGTTTGCTGCAAGGCGCCCTGAGTTAAATCTAAACTGGTTACTGTGCTTAACACACCGGTGCCGCGAACCAATCCGCCCATGCCATAAGATAAAGGGTTAGCTGAAGCCATCAGCATAGAATCAAAATCGCCCTTGTATCCAATAGTTGCCTGATTCGATACATCATTCGATAACGCGCTGATATCCGTCATTTCGCTGGACATACCAGCAACAGCTGTATAAAAGCCGCGAATCATAAAAAGAATCCTTTCTTTTTGGTTGTATTATCGCAAATCGGTTTTATCCGGTATACGAACGTTTTTTATAATTTTCAAAGAGCGTCGAAGAGTATACCCAAGCGCCGCCAGCGAAATCCCCAGCAGGCCATATTCCAGCAATGTTATTTGCCAAGATGCGCTTTTTGTGGCAGCAGGCGCAGTAGCGGATGCGCTATATGCGCTGGCTGGCTCAAACGGCGGGTGCTGCGCGTTTGGTCCGGTATCCGGCAGATGTTTTATCTGCTGGATAATACTGCTGTTTCCCTGAAAATATCCCGCAATAGAGCGCAGATTGCTTGGGGCAGAACTTGCAGACGCGGCGGTATTTGGCTGCACAGTAATTAAGATCATCGAATATCCAGCCGCTAAATGGCCGGGAAACGATTCATCAATAATAGCCGAGCCATCGCTGGCGGTATTAAATCTGCCAATCAGCATATCAGTTCCGGTTTGGGGATTAATAAACCAAGCGGCATACATTTGGTTTGTTAACGGCGGAAGCTTTTGCACGCTTATGCGTACTTCAAATGCAATCGGCCAAACAAGCGCATTGCCGGTAGCAATAGTTGGTCCCCAATTAGAAAACCCCGATATATAGGTTAATGGCACAGATATCGGCTGCTCTTCTGCAAACGCCGGGGCCGGCGATGCCATTGCAAAGAAAAGCGCAGCCATTGCAAATAGTACCGCAGCGCAAATCCGTTGCCCTGATGTATTGAATATTTTTCGCAAATACATAGCGCATCCTCCGATTTCACTACGCAGATTGTTTTATAACAGCGCGCCGTACCGGTTTCCTTGGTAAAGAAGCGCGGTTTGGCGGCGGTTCCATAAAATGGCTGAGATAGGATCGCATGCGCAGAATAGCCTGTGTATGCAGCTGACACACTCTGGATTCTGAAACATCTATGACAAGTGATATTTCTTTCATCGTCAATTCTTCAATATAATACAGCTGCAAAAGCAGTCGTTCACGCGGTGGCAGCTTATCTAGCGCTGCAATCAGCACAGATCGCATTTCATGGTGTATGGCTTCATTATGTGGATCGGCCGACGAGTGATCTTCCAATAATTCGCCTAATGTAGATGTATCGTCATCAGAACGTGAAGACATTAATGGAGCATCTAGTGATAAAATTGCAGCGTTTGCGTCTATCAGCATTTGCCGATATCGTTCAATGGAAACCCCACATTCCGCTGCAATTTCATCTTCATTTGCTGGTCGGCCCAGCCGCTGTTCCAATTCGGCCAGCGTGCGTTCCAGCGCGCGCGACCGCGCCATTGTCGAGCGGCTCATCCAATTCAGCGTGCGCAATTGATCAATTACAGCGCCGCGGATTCGTTTCGTGGCGTAAGCCTCGAACTTTACCCCGCGTGATGGCTCAAAGCGATCAAGAGCATTAATAAGTCCTATCAGTCCATAGCTCACAAGATCGTCCTGATCAAGAGTTGTTGTTGTAGGGATATTCAACCTGGCAACAACAAAAGACACCATAGGCGAATATTTTTCGATTAAACGTGCGCGAATTTTTTCATCACGAGTTTCAATAAATGTTGCCCACAATATCTCGTCCTCTGTTTGAACAACATCAGTTGAGCTGTGTTCCATATGCGCGATACCTTCCCCATTTTAGGATTTAAACAAAACTTAGTGATTTACGCTGCCAGAAATTGTTCCTGTTTAGCGTTTTCGTGGGCAAACGCATCATCTTCATGCGTTTCTCCCTCTTTTTGAGCTTTCTCATCCTCATCTTCCGTAATCGCGATATGAGAATCGGCGTCATCTAAAATTTCTTCCAAAGATTTATCATTAGTGGCAGATGCTGCAACAATAATAGCTTCCGGAGATCGCCATGATTCCATTTGATTCCAAGACCATGAAGTTACTCTTCCGATTGTCCAAAATAAAGCCAATGTGATGGTAACATGGATAGCGATATCAACACCGTCAGATCCGTTTAACAAACCATCGGCAAAAATATACACACCGGTTAAAAACCCCAAGCCATATGCCCAAGAAGGAACCAATGGCGACTTAGATATAACATGGCGATCACGCGCGGTATGGTTTTGATTTCCATCTTCTTCACGGCGTTTTTTCTCTTCTTTCAGCTCTTTTTTAATAAATTTTGCAAGTGTATCCGATTCTTCGGGTCTTAGCGCGATAAACTCAACGCCTACCAAGTAGCCTTTCTGCTTCATTTTGATTAGTTTTAATTGTGAGAGCGAAGCCAGCAAGTCTTCTGCTGCCGGGCGAATATGCCGAACAACGGAAGGCAATATTTTTTGGACAGGAAAGACCGGTTCACCCAGCTCAACTTTTATAACCGAACCTTCTTTTACCGGTTTAGCGCTAAACAGCAGCGCGCCGCTGATACTAATGTTTAAAATGACTCCGGCGGCCATAGGCGACTTTGTCTTAAGACTGAAGTTTGTTCTGCTGGCTAATTTAACCCGTGGCGCATAGCGCGTTGCCGTAGGTGATGGCGGCTCGATAATAACTGCTTTTTTTCCGGGCTGCGACATGAATTGCTTTCCTCACTTCTTTACGACATCGCTGCTAGCGGCTGTGGAGATAATTGCACAACCCCGGCAGATTTAACATTAGGAAAAACCGACGCTTCTTCATAAGAAAGCACTGCTTGGGTTGGCAAATGCCGTTCGAGCAGGCGGCGCAGCGCCATTCGAACCCGCATAGAAACCATAATAACCGGCTGGTGTCCTTCCATGGCAGATTTTTCAATGGCGGCGGCTATGCCTTCCAGAAGTCTTTGCATAAATGACGTTTCAATGGTAAGCATTGGCCCCTGATCGGTGCGTTCCACACTATGCGCCAATGCAATTTCGGTATCGTTTGGCAGCGTTATCACATACAAGCCTTTATCCGATTCCTGATATTGCGCGCAAATGGCTCGCGCCAGCGCATATCTGGCGCGTTCCGCCAAAATATCAATATCTTTATTAGCACGCGCCGCGGCGCCGATAGCTTCTAAAATGGCAGGCAAATCACGGATACAAACCCGTTCTCGCAACAAAAATTGTAAAACCGCTTGTACTTCACCCAAAGATAAAATAGCCGGAACAAGATCATCAACCAAAGCTGGGTGAGAAACTTTTACATGGTCCATTAACTGATGGGTATCTTGCTTTGACAGCAGCGACCATGCGTTTGCCTTAATCACTTCAGTAAGATGTGTTGCAAGCACCGATGGGGCATCCACAACGGTATATTTTGCCGCTTCAGCGGTTTCTTTCATCGCGCTGCTAATCCAAATGGCAGGCAAGCCAAAAGTCGGCTCTACCGTTGGAATGCCATCGATCTCTTCCTCTGCCAAACCGGAGTTCATTGCTAAATATTGCGACACAAACAGTTTGCCTTCAGCGACTGCAACGCCGCGAATTTTTATCACATACGTATTGGGATCGAGAGACACATCATCATGAATGCGAATAGTTGGGGTAATAATACCCAATTCCTGTGCAATCTGCCGGCGAATCAGCGACACACGGGTTAGGAAATTCGCGCCGGAATTTTTATCTACCAGCGAGATTAGCCCATAGCCAACCGCAAGCTCCATTGCGTCTACATCCAGCAGTTTCATAACAGATTCTGCAGAATCATCGCTTGGCGCGCCAGATTGCGTCGGAGTGGCCGCTTCAGCAGCGATTTCTTTTTGCTTATTGCGGTTTAAATAAAACGCGCCGACAACACCCGAGGCGCCGATTCCCACAAATGGCAGAAATGGCATGCCCGGAATAAGGCCAATCAGCCCAATCAGCGCGGCGGCAGTGCCCATAGCTCGGGGCTGAAAGCCGAGCTGGTTCACAATATCTCTGCCAAGATTGCTGCTTTTATCGCTTTCTGCGCGAGTAACAACAATGCCGGTTGCGGTAGATATTAGCAGCGCTGGAATTTGCGTCACCAAACCATCGCCAATAGTCAGCAGCGAATAGCGGTTGATAGCCGTCATAATATCTAAATTATTTTGCACAACCCCAATGATGATACCGCCGATGATATTTATAAGGATGATGATGATTCCCGCAGTTGCGTCACCTTTCACAAACTTGCTGGCGCCATCCATCGCCCCGTAAAAATCAGCTTCCTGCTGGATTTTGCGGCGGCGCTGCTGCGCAGTTGTTTGATCGATAACACCGGCGTTTAAATCTGCGTCGATTGCCATTTGTTTGCCAGGCATAGCGTCTAACGTAAAGCGCGCCGCAACTTCGGCGACTCGACCGGCGCCATTGGTAATGACCACAAACTGAATGACGGTTAAGATGAGGAACACCACAATACCAACAATAAAACTGCCACCAATAACAAAAGATCCGAAAGCGTCGATAACCGGACCGGCTTGGGCTTGCAGCAAAATCAATCGAGTTGAAGAGATATTCAACCCCAATCGCATTAATGTGGTAACCAGCAATAGAGCGGGCAGCACCGAGAATTCCAGCGGCTCTTGGGTATATATAGCCACCAGTAAAATGGTGAGGGCTGCGCCAAGATTCAACACCTGCAATATGGCCAGCAGTTCAGGTGGCAAAGGCACAATCAGCAGCGCAATAACACTGACGATTCCACCGGCCAGAAATACATCCGTATATTTTCCAAAGCGGGTTAGGAATGATGGCATGAAGATTACTCCTTTCAGGAACACAAACCCCTGCGTAATGGCAGATATTGACAAAATTTTTCTCTGTACTAAAAGTTTAGTAGCGAAGCGCCTTCAGACATAATGGATATCAATCCTTAAATGTTCGTCTGTCGGTCCATAGATTTCACGGCAATTTTACATCTCAGCGCGCAAAGCAACGCAATTATCATTTCACCAACGGCGCTTAATGCGATAGATAAACGCTATTACTTCCGCTACGGCGCGGTATAATTCGATGGGAATCTCGCGATCTACCTCGGCAGTTGCATACAGTGAACGCGCCAGCGGCGGATTTTCAATAATTGGGATGTTATATTTTCGGGCAGTTTCTTTGATGGTTTGCGCCATAAAGTCTTGGCCCTTAGCGGTTACAATCGGCGCGCGGGTTTTACCCGACTGATAATACAGCGCAACTGCAAAGTGTGTTGGGTTGGTAATAACCATGGTTGATTTTTTTACTTTTTCCATCATGCGTTTTTTAGCGAGCGCACGCTGCATCCGGCGAATACGCGACTTTATTTGCGGATTGCCTTCCATTTCTTTTTGTTCATCGCGTACTTCCTGTTTGGTCATTCGCATCTGGCGAATATAACGCCAGCGTTGAAACGCATAATCTGCGGCAGCCAGCACACCGCCGACCAGCGCAATAGAAAACAACAACGAATATAACGCGCCGCCAAGAATTTGCGGCGCAACAGCAAGAATATTTTGGGGAGTTTGCCCAATTTGCGTTAATGTGCCGGAAATTGCCATATAGGCGGCAAATCCTAAAATAGCAATGCGAACAAATTGCTTAAATAATTCAAATATCGTAGTTAATGAAAACATGCGTTTTAAACCATTAACCGGATTGATGCGGTCGAACTTCGGCGTAAGCAATTTTGGGGAAAACGCCAGCCCGGTTTGCCCTAACCCCGCGGCCGTTGCAATGACAAACAGGGTTAACGCTAACGGCGCAAGCGCGCTGACAGCGTAGCTGCACTCAACAAATATAAGATGATATACATCTGTTACAGTAATATCGCCATTGCCGGCGCTTAACAGGCCAACCCCAATTAAATTCTGCAAATTCTGCCAGCTATATGGCGCGGTCATCCGCAAGATGAACACCGCCAACACTAATGACGCTGCGCCGGGCAGTTCTGCGCTGCGCGATACCTGGCCACGACGGCGTGCGTCGCGCAGCCGCTTTGGAGTAGCCTGCTCTGTTCTTTCTTGTCCGGATTCCTGCATAGCCCGTCACTTCCATAGCGAGATAAGCGGTAATGTTTGCATTTGCTGCGCAATTGTTTCAATAATGTATGGCAGTGTTATCAATAACACACCAATAGACGCTGCGGCTTTCAACGGCAAATTTAACGCAAACATATTCAGCGCAGGTATGGCGCGATTTATCAGGCCGGTAATAAAATCTGCCAGCAGCAATGCCGCCAATAGAGGAAAGGCCAGCGCAAAACCGTATTCCAGCGCCGTAAGGCCCAGCGGCAAAAATGTATTGATAATCTGTTGTGAAAGCATCATCTGGGTAATTGGAGCAATAATAAAACTTTTACCTAACGCCAGAAAAATCCAATGCTGGCCATCTAATCCTAAAAATATCAGGCCGGCAATGATGTTATAGACGGCGCCGCTGATGGCAATTGTATCATTTGTGCCGGCCATTTGTATGCCCGGTGTTGTTATCCCAATTTGTTGGCCAACCAATGAACCAGCCATATCTCCGGCGCGGTATACTACCATAAAAACAAACGCAAACGCCAGCCCTATCAGCAATTCTTGCGCAAATAAAACAACCAGCGCGGCCGGATCTTGCGATATATTTCCGGCGTTTTGCATTTGTTCTGGTGTAAATAAAAATGCTGTTACTGCGCTTAAACCGATTTTTACCGTAACAGGAATCTGCTGTTCCGAATATATCGGCGCCGCAAACAGGGCACCGGTAACTCGGGTAAAAATCAGAAAAAACACAATAAGAGCGCTGGCTTGCTGTCCTTGCATGAAAAAACATCCTTTTACCGATTCGCAACGTTAATGAATATAGTTTGGCAAATTTGAATACAAATTTGAAACAAAGTTTAGCAGCGTTTGCAGCGCCCATGGCCCAACTAAAATAATGGCCAGCGCAACCGCAACGATCTTCGGCACAAAGTTAACTGCCTGTTCATTTACCTGCGTAACTGCCTGCAGCAGACTGATTACCAAACCAACGACCAAAGCAGTTAATAAAACCGGCGCGCTTAGTTCCAACGCAAGAAATAATGCGTTTTGCATTAATGTTAATACGGTAGATTGTGACATTCCGCTAACCTCTTCTTTTGAAGTTTCTGGTATGAGTATATGCGCGTCGCGGCAAAATCTTGAGGGGCAGAAGTCACTGAATTCGCTTGATTACCGGGTCTATTTTTATAGCTACAAGTTTTGTATGGTTTGTCGAATGGCTTTTCATGGCGTTTTGAATCATTGTACTTGGGTATGGGATCTTTTTTATGTGTATCGTGTTTGGGGACACCCCCAAACATAATTTTTTATTCCAAAAGCAATATTAATAGCTTGGCGCCAAGGGCGACCGCGCGGTGTACATAACTAGGGATTCGTAAGGGGCGGATGCCCCTTGCGCGGGGTTTGGGGTGTCCCCATAATATCTTTTTATTTTTCTGATGGAAAATACTGGCAGCTTGGCGCCAAGGGCGACCGCAAGGGTCGCCCTACCGGTTTGCATCGCCTCAATGTGTACCGTGCGGCGTATGCTATAAAACAAACGATATGTGGCAGCGCTTGTGCTTCGGAGCGGTGCAGGTGGCAAGGTGGCCCCGAAACGAACACCACACGATGAATCATGTGGCTTGTTTCCCCACATCCACCCATGTGTACCGTGCAGTGGTTGTTCAACAACAGGCACTATGGGCATTCAATATACTCTGCTCTGTTGATCTTCATCCCGATTAAAATATCAAAGACCATTACAACTTTTTGCTTTTTTATTGGTGTTAGTGGCTCCGTTACTGGCGCCAATATCTTTCACCATATATGTGCCTGAGCCAATTATATTTTGTCGTTAATAGTCGTATAATAGATATATGGAATGCTGAATTTTTGAGAAAAAGCGAGTGTTGAGTTATGCTTCACCGTCATCTGAATCATCAGGATTACACACTTGCCGCTATTGACGATATCATTGGTCGAGGCAAAAGACAGGATTGGGCAGATTTACGCCAAGCAGCTCTTAGCGATACCGTTATTATGGAAAAAATATTGCAGGTTTGTAATGCACAAGTAAGTGATCCTTATGCGCAACGATATTACTTCTGGAAATATTATGCCGAACAACATCTATCCTGACTGGGAGCAGGTTCTTTCTTCTGCTGCCCAATTACAGCAAATCCTGCCAGATGCAGTTCTGGTTGGTGGTACTGCGGCAGCATTTTATGCCGAACACAGGCTTTCCACTGATGCTGATCATATTCTAACTAACCTGCAAAGCCATTTTGACGAAATACTGGCACAACTCGAATCTGTAGCAGGATGGAAAACTGCGCGAGTTCGTCGTCCTGTACTAATTCTTGGAAATCTTGATGGTATTGAAACTGGTATCCGGCAATTAATTCGTGAGGAGCCATTGGAAACCACGCAAATTGAAATTATTGGCCAAAAAATCACCGTTCCAACTCAAGCGGAAATTTTGCGGATCAAAGGCGCACTCATACTAAAGAGAAACGCTACACGTGATTATTTGGATTTTATTGCTCTTGCCGAACATTTGGGTTCGGAGAATGTCATAGGAGCTTTGCTGTCGTTTGATCGTCTTTATCCACAACAAAATGGTGAATCAGCTTTACAGCAACTTCAAATTCAATTGGCAAATCCGCTTCCTTACGATCTTGATACTGTTCATCTGAGTGAGTACAAACAATTAGATCTTCGCTGGCATGATTGGAACGTTGTCAAATCTTTATGTATGAATTATGCTGTATTGATGTTTGACAGGATTATCGGAGGCAATTAAGAACCACAAACCTTGCTAATTTTTTTGAGTAGATCTTAAAAAGCAGTTCCAACGCCTCGGCTATATGCTCTATCAGGTTCGCTCTCGTTTATAGGAAGACTACATAACCCAGGAGTTACTCTACCATCGCATCTCTCTTATTCCTTTAGTAAGGGTATGCCCTATTATTCGCAAGGGGCGGCTGCCCCTTGCGCGGGGATTGAGGTGTCCCCCCCTCCAAAAAAACATAATTACTGTGTATCTAGCTGCAAGTTTTGTATGGTTTGTCGAATGGCCAAGCGATGGGGCGTAGAAGTAAAATTGCCAAAAGCTTGCAAAAACTTTGTTGCGTCAACTAGATATGGGCGATCAAATTCATATCGCATTTCATATATTTCCCGCACGATGGGGTCGAACATTCCAGTGGCCAGCAGCATCCACGGCGCAAACACCTGTATTTTTACAGAATGACTGCGCGGCGGCGCGCCGATTTGCGCATCATATTCTTCTTGCAGTATGGTTAGAAACTGCCGGCCGGTTATTGCTTGCGGGGATGGTATGTTCCATATTTCGCCAAGCGCTTTTTCTTGCTGTGACAATATTAGCAGACCTTCAGCAAAATCATCCACATAAATTATAGCGTGCGGTTGATCGGCAGAAACGATCCATGGCAACGCTTTATGATTGCGCAATGCGTTCATAGTGCGCGTATTGATGATGAGAGAATTCAATGCGCTGGGACCATAATAATCTGGCGCGCGGCCAATAGCAGCGCGAATACTGCCTTGTTGATGCGCTGTCATTATTTTTTCACTGAGTTTAACGCGGATTTTGCCTTTTTGCGTAATCGGCGCATATGGCAAAGTTTCCACCAACGGATCTGTGGATGGCGGGTACATATACAAATTATCAGCAAGTATTAATTTGGCGTTTGCGTGCGCGGCGGCGGCAATAACATTTTCCAGCATAATGGGCAGCAATTCTGCCCATTGGTGATATGGCGCATTAGCGCAATAATAGATGATTTTAGCGTCACGGCATGCAGCGATAATCTCATCTTTCTGCAAAACATCCGCCGGATAAAACTCTACTTTTCCATCCTGGCTGATAGCGCGCCGGCAATTGCGGCTGATAGCGCGTACAGGGATATTTTTAGCGGCAAGCGCCCTGGTAACAGCTGCACCAATACCGCTGCCGGCGCCAAGTACAATCGTTTGCGCAAATAATTGTGAATCTGGATTCATTATAACAACACCTCTTTTTATTCATCAATGCTTAAAATATAAACAATGTTATATTTTTAAACACTGTTCATATTTTAAAAAATAAAAGAGTATGTTGTCAAGACGCAAAATATTTAAAGCAAAAATCAGGCAGCCAAAGATATGGGTAAAATTAGCCGCACTATGCTGCCGCTGCCCGGCTGGCTTTCAATGTGCAGCGCGCCGCCAAATTCCGCCGCGCGATCGCGCATACCCCGCAAACCAAAATGTCCGCTGGCTGTAAGCGCTGTTTCGGGCAAAAATCCGGCGCCATCATCTTTTACAACAACTTGCAACGTATTTTTTTCATGGGCAACTGTAATCAGCACACTATGCGCCATAGCGTGTTTGCGAACATTCGCCAGCGCTTCTTGAATAACTCGGAAAATTGGCGCGCGGAGTTCATGCGGAATATCATTTTCAGAACATCCGGCAAAAGAAATCTGCAAATCGGGAATATTAGTTGAATAATCATCTAAAAGGGCCTGTATAGCGCCGTTAAATCCCAATTCCTCCAATTGCGCCGGAGCAAGCGCAGAAATGCTGTGCCGCAAATCATTCAAACTCATTGCCAATACCTGGCGTGCGCCTTCAGCTTCTGCCTTTGCCCGATCGGCGTCTTCATCTACCAGCCGCTGCACCAATTCCAGCCGCAACATTAAATGCGCCAGATTCTGCGCAACTCCATCGTGAATTTCGCGGGCGATTCTGCGGCGTTCGTGGTCTACCGCTGCTTCCCCAGCCTGAATAGTTAATTGAGCGTTGTGCAGTAAAAGCGCTGCCGCGTTGACCATTGATGTCAGCAGCAGCAGGCGGTCTCCGGAAAGTGGTGAGCTGTCTTGGGGGCGCAGCGCCACCCAGCCGAATACATTATTTTGCGCAAAAAGCGGAGCCAACGCGAAACCACGCCGTTGTGTCATCTCATTATTGGCAGATTGCGCAAGTTCCGCCGCAGTTTTTATCCATGCGCCAGCATCATCACTGCTGGCGGCGGCAGGCTTAAATATGATATCGGTTTCGCTGCGCAGCAATAAAACGACTTTAGCCGGAGCAAAAACTTGGGCAATTTCAAGAACAATTGCTTTGCGCAGCTGCTCCATATGCGGGCGGGTTGTGGGCAAAGAACTGATCGATCGCAGCGCGCCTAAATCGCGCATACGCAGCAAAACATTTTCTACACCCAAAGCTACCTGTTGGCAAACATTCGTTATAAATATTGTTTCATTTTGCGCCAACGGAGCGTGAATATGCGCGCTATCCTCAGTTTGTAGCATCAAAGCCGGTAAATCTGTGCGCAGCCGATGCGATTCATCCCAAACACTGGTGTTATAGCGAATAACATGCGGATCATCTTCTGCAATAATATCTATTGCGTTTTCCCATGCAATCACCGCAATACAAGTACTTCGCAAAATAACCGGGGCCAATACCAGCCGCGAACCGGCGGGGCTAACATCACAGCGAATTGCCACCACCATTGCGTTATGGTTTTCCTGCATTTCTTGCGCAAACGCGCTTAGTTGATCCATAGATTGCCGCGAAAGCTGTCCGCTGACAAAAATATTATTTTTTTGCCGGCTATTTTTTTTAGAGTCGGTAATATAAATAATTCCGCAACCGGTTGCTTCCAGCGCGTCACGCAGGGATCCCGCTGATTTAGTAAGAAAAGACGCAACACTATCACTAATATTAGAAGTTCTGGTTAATTCGTATAATGTTGTTTGTTCCCTAGCCATATTGCTTATTCCGGCAAATAAAACGGCGTTGCTTAGCGCATGGGCGGCTATGCTGCTGATAAGACTGGTAAACTGAATTTCATCGTTTGTAAATGCGTCGATTCTGCGGCGCACAATGCACGCTACATATCCCGGGCCGCGCTGCGGATCGATTGGCGAAGCCAGCAAAGACCGCGGATGATCGTTGTTGGTGGTTAAATACTGCGAATGCCGCGATGTATCTGGCGCATAAATAACCCGATGCTGCGCCGCTGCCATAGCCACTAACCCTTCGTCAGGTCCAAATAATATTTTGGCGCGGGTAATATCAATATTGCACTGGGCAACCATCCGCAAATATCCTGTATCTTCAATAATAAACAAACTTACGGTGTCCGCATTTAAAGCATCGGATAAACCCTCTACTATTGATTGGCATAAATCATCATGCTCTAATGTAACGGATAAACTTTGGCTGAGTGTAAACAAAGCGTTTGCTTGATGTTCCTGCTGCTCTGCTCGTGCAACAGCCTGAGCGTAATCTGCCTGCAGCAGCTGGCGTTCATTAATCGATTCTTCGTATTGTGCGCGGGTGGTATTTTGCTGGTGGCTGCGCCGCAAATAATCTTTGCGTTTATCGTCTCGATGTAAGTCATTAATCATAGTATGATTCCTTTTCTCTGATCAGCTATCCAAATGCATGTAAATAATTCAGTCATTTTATTTTTACGATACAGGCAAACGCCAAATCACATAGGATCTTTTTCGGATGTTTCCTAAAATATCTGAAGAAAACTACCTAATTGTCGATACATAAGTCAAAAGGGGTGTGCATGCATATATGTCTGATTTTTTACCAAACAACTATTCTATCGATCCAAAAAATATTAGGTTTGGTTTCTGGTTTCTTATAGATACTCAAGGTGTTATATTATGGGATAATATCGCGGGAAATACCCAAAGCGCCTTGATGGGGCAAAATATCTGTGAATATTTGGCGTTGCCGCAACATTTATTTTCGGAATATGGAACTATTGATATTACAGCAATTGAAGAACGCAGTGAACAAATGGCGTTGAAAATAGATGATGACACCATATTGTTAGTTGAAACTAATGGCGCCAAAACAGAAAATCCGCATATTTTTCTGTTATTTTGCAAAGATATTACACAGCAAAGCGCCATGTTGGATGAAATGACGCACTCACTTTTTGAAACCGAAGAATTATCGAAACAATTTGAATTAGCGTTGGATTCTGTGCAAGACGGCCTGGCAATTTATAACGAATATGGCAAAGAAATATTTCGTAATTCCGCAAACAAACGCATTTTGGGAACAACCGAAAAATTTGAAATATTTGCAAATTTACCATCAGAAAATCTGCCGTTTACTCTGTTTACCACAGATAACACCCGAATAACGCCTGCTAATTTTCCAATATCGCGTGTTTTACGCGGTGAAGAACCGGATCCGCCAACCGATTATATTATTGAACACGCAAATGGCGAGCGACGGAATGTATTGATGCATGCAATGGCAATTTATAATTCAGTAAAAGATTTTGCTGGCGGCATCAGTATTGTGAGGGATATAACTTCTGAATATAGAGAGCGGCAATATAATGAAATACTTATGGAACTTGCGCGTTCTTGCGCCGAGATGCTGAACGAGCAAGAAATTGCACAAAAAGCGATGCAGGTGTTAACGAAAGGTCTGCATTTGCCAAATTACTCCATTAATGTTACAGACCCGTTTGATCCTGCTTTCATGCATAATTTGGCAATTTATTTTGATAATAACCTAACAGCAGATGAAATTGAATATATTCGGCAATCCGTTGAAACGATTAAATTATCCAATTTAAAAGGCACTTTAACCGAAGAAACTATCGCTACCGGCAAAGCGCGCTTTAATATTGACGCGCCGCCTATCTATGTAAACGACACGTTAACTAAACAAATTGTGCCGTTTTATTCTGCCGCTACATTGCCTTTAAAATATCATGACACAATTTTTGGCGCAATCACTCTGGGAGATAGCAAACCGGGAAATTTTTATTGGGATATCGGCCGGCAATCACTGATTAGCGCAATGAGTGAAGAAATTGCTTTGGCGCTGCACCGCGCACGTTTATATGAACAATCTCAGCAGTTAGCTTTTACGGATCCATTAACTGGGCTGGCCAACCATAGGGCTTTACAGGAAAATTTAAAAAAATTGCTGGAAGAGTCGAGAAAAACTGGCTCCGTCATTTCAGTCATTATGCTGGATATCGATCATTTTCGTCAATTTAATGAAAGATTTGGTCACGATATCGGCGATTTAGCGCTTAAAACCGTTGCGAAAGCAATACACCAATCAGTTCGCTCTATCGATCATTGTTCCAGATATGGCGGAGAGGAATTTACCGTTATTTTGCCTAAAACTCCCTATGATATTGCCCAACTGGTTGCGGAACGCATACGGCAAGCTATAGCAGCGGCTACACTGCAAATTGACTCTGAAACAATGCATATTACGGCGTCTTTAGGTTTTGCGTCTTATCCGCAGCATGCACAAAAACAAGAAGATCTCTTAAAACGCGCGGATATTGCGCTGTATGAATCGAAACACAACGGAAGAAACCGGGTAACCGGTTATACACCGGAAATTGATGACACCGCATCTATCAAGCGCAATGCGGCATAAATAGCAATTTACGCAATTGCTATAGTGCTGTTTTATGTGAATAATTTGTTTTATCTGGCGCCAAACATGCTTATAAAATTTTGGCGCAATCTCAATATTCCGCGCAGACATACAAAAAGCGCTGGCTCTGATTTTTTACGTAGAACTTTTCATTGGTCAACGCCGAACGTCCTATTTTTTTTGAGGAAATCTGTATATTATTAAAGATTATAGTATCGCTTACGGCAGAAATATAGACCTGTTTTCAAAACAATTGTTTCAGAAAGATGCTCACATGCCGACGCTAATTTTTGCAGGGAATTTGCTGATAAATTATTGTTCTGCCTGTTAATGGGATATAATCTTGCGTTTCTCTTTAAGGATATTTTTCAATGCGTAACCTTTGTGAAGATATTTGTTCTACATACTATGAACGCATCCGCGAAAGGGATTTGACAGACAGACATGGAAGCATCAATATTACTTAGCCGTTTTGAACACGCGCAATTGGTTTCGGAGCACTTGAAACACTTGCGCGGCGATACCAGCCATGATGTTGTTGGCGTTTTTTCATCGGTTGAACCACTTTTTTTGCAGGCAGTGGTTCAACAAACCGAAAAAACATATACTCCAAAAGAATTCTTTCAGCGAATTGCCGGATCTTTACCTGGGCCTCTTCGCGCAAAACTTTATCCAAGGCTCAGCAGCTCGCCAACAAAGTTCGATCTGGTTATTATTCAGCATCCCAACAAAGTTCAGTTTGCCAAAGCATTGCAATATACCAAAATCGGCGGCGCTATTTTAGCAATAGATCCCGGCTTTTTCTTTAAAGAATTACCCGAGAAAATGTATGACGCAACCATCGATCGCGATATCCCTTTTGCTGAATGCATTGAAATACCCGGCGCAGGTTTACTGTGTGTAAAAGGCCCGCAGGTATCGGTCATTGTCCCTGTGTATAATGCGTTTCGTGAAACGAAAGAATTGCTGCAAAGTGTTGGCCGCACGCACGCCGGTTACCCCGTTACATGGAAGTTTGCCAACGACGCCTCGCCTGATCCGCAGATTAAAGAGCTATTATCCGAAGCGGCAAATACTGCTAATCCGCGCATACTGTATGCTGAAAATCCCAAAAATTTAGGTTTTGTCGGCACTTGCAATGAACATACCGCGCAGGCAATTGGCCAAGATGTTGTGCTGCTAAACAGCGATACGGTTGTGTGTGATGGATGGCTGCGCAAGTTAGTTGAAACAGCCTATAGCTCCAATGATATTGCTACGGTTACACCTATTTCAAATAACGCATCGATTTATTCGGTTTTTAAAGGTGTTTTGCCGCACAATGAAATTCAGCAAACATTGGATAATCTGCATATCGATCCGGTTACTATTCCCACCGCGATGGGATATTGCATGTTTATTAAACGTGAGGTTATTGACAGAATCGGCCTGTTCGACCCTGTTTTTGGCGTAGGATACGGTGAAGAAAATGATTTTTGTCAGCGCGCCATTTCCGCAGGTTATCGGCATATGCTTGCTCCGCATGTTTTCGTGTACCATTCCGGTGGAGCTTCTATGATTGCCGCCAATGTTCATACCGTTGAAACAAATACTGTGGAGAAAAATGAAAAAATATTGCTGCGCCGCTATCCTTTATACGCCGCCAATGTCGAAAAATTTATCGAAAGCGGCGCAATGGAAAAACTTAAGGACTTTCTCATCGGATCTTACATGCAGCATGGCGCCGCGCGCCGCAAAGCAATAATGATTTTATTGCACACAAATATAACACAGGATATTATTGGCGGCACTGAATTTTATATTAAAGAAATGGTTCGCGACCTTGCCCAAAATTATATTTTTTATGTGCTTTCACCTGAAGGGCAAGGGATTACAGTCACGATTTTCTTAGATGGCGCACAGTTTAGCCGGCAATGGGTTTCAAAAGATTTTGGTGAATTGCTGGACCTAATTCACCCATCTATTATACATATCAATCATACAAAAGATGCGCCAAGTGAGTTGCTGGAGGCAATTTTACAATCGCCGGCGCCGAAAATATATACGGTTCATGATTATTATTCGCTGTGCAAACATTATGCGCTGCTTGATTCTACTAACCACTTTTGTGAAGTTCCCGATACAGCGCGCTGCGCTGCTTGCGCAAAAATTTTGTTTCCGAACCAGCCAAATGCCCCATTCCGGCAGCGCCGCTTCGCTAAAGATATTATCGACAATGCTGCGTGCGTTATCTTTCCAACCGAAGCGGCGCGCGCAATATTTCAGCGCGGCGTTCATATTGATGACGCTCAAACACGCATTATTCCTAATCCAGATATATATCCCATACGCGCAGACGCAGGAAAGTCGATTTTAGCAAGACAAAAATATAAAGAATTTGCCGAACAATTGCAGCAATTGCCGGCAGAATATCTGCGTGTTGGTGTCATCGGATATAATTCCCCACTGAAAGGCTCAAATCTTTCACAAAATATTGTTTCGCAAATGAGCCAAGATAAGGTGGTGTTTATTTCTTTTGGTGAAATGACACAACACATAAAAAGATCCCATTTACTGCAAACCGGAAAATATCAGCGTGATGAAATTATCGATCTTATTCGGGAATCTAAAGTTGATGTTATGCTGTTGCTTTCCCCTTGGCCGGAAACATTCAGCTATACGCTTTCGGAAACGTGGATGGCTGGCGTGCCTGCTATTGTCAGCCCATATGGCGCATTTACCGAGAGAGTTCAGCAAACCGGCGCGGGTATTGTTGCCTCTGAATATACCGCGATGGAATTTATTAAAATTATTCGCAGCATCATTTCAAACCGTGATATGCTTATACCGCTCCGCGAATCTGTTAGAATTGCGCCACATGAAAATTCCTATGCGCGCTTGCTGGATGTATATCAAGAGTTTGCAACTGAACAAATTCCTATTGCGCCTCCGCGATTTTGGGGCGCATCACTCCAGTTCGCTCCTATCGTCCATTACACTCCCATTCGTTCACCTTTCATAAAAAGTTTGGTTCAACTGCGGCTGCGCCTTATCCCTATTCGTTCCCGCAGGGAAAAAATATATCAGTTAGGATTAAAAATATTTGCCAAAGCGGTACGTTACGTTTTTAAAAATCGGAAAGCGCGGAATACCGAAGTTTCACAAAATTATCTGTAACTATATTGGTGTTTCTTAGTAACCCTATAAGTGTGTTACTGGCAAGGAACCACATGCGGAAACGGAGGGATGTAATTGCTCATATTCCTCCTCAAAAAAGAAAGGAACTTAATATGTCACACGTGTTTGTTTTGGATATTGCCCAAAAATTGTATACACCAAGCACATCTGCGCAAACACGATGGGCTATTCAACTAAGAGGTCTTTTATATCCCACAAAGAAAGAAGGTCTCGCCTGATAGTGAGCAGGCATGTTCTTCCCATTCTTAATAAAAGGGATTTTACCTGCCTGAATTTTTAGATGCATAAAATATTACCCAATCAACAAAGTTCGGCATGGTATCAATCAACGCAACGCAATTCTATATTTTTTAGCAGCGTCACTCGCTATTTTTCTAAATTTGGCAGGCGGCGCGCTGTACAGTTGCGTAGCTTATCCACCGTAAAATTAGAATCAATAGATATTTCAGCAAAAAAACAGCCAGCTATTGCTGAAACTCCCAAAAAGTCCTTCAGCGTAAAATTTTTAGAGCTGTTTATCGGATCTCAAGCCGATTCCCACCTATTGGCTTTAGATACACTCCGAGGCTTAGCCGTAGCTTTCGTAGTGATCTATCATATTTGGCGATTTTCAAATTCTATTCCTCTGCCCATGCAGGCGCAAATTGGATCTGTAAATATTCAAATATTTTGGGATAAATTTATTTCCGGTATGGGAGACGGGGTTGATATATTTTTTGTTCTCAGTGGCTTTTTATTATCATTGCCATGGCATAAAGCATATTATGCCCATAAACCCAAACCATCCGTTTCAGTTTATTTCCGGCGCCGCTTCATCCGTATAGTGCCGCCATTTTGGTTTATGCTCACCCTCATTCTTTTGTTTTGGACGAATAACCACATTGCCTGGAATATTGTAGCCGGCGGCCGGCAAATATTAGATATTGTTGCAACATATCTTTTTATGCACCAGCTTTTCCCCGAAACATCTTCGCTTTGGGGCGTTAACGGCGCTATGTGGACGCTTACTATTGAGATGATTTTTTATATTGTTTTGCCGCTTTTGGTGCGCGCCTTTATTGGCAAAAGATGGATATTCGGGCTTGCAATCAGCGGTGTCATCTCTTTTTTATACTTATATTTGGCCAAATATTCATTGCAGCCGTTATTTCAATTTTATTCATCTTCAGTAGCGCAATACCATGTGCCGGCAGCCAATATTCGCATGTTTATGGGGCATCAGTTTCCATCTGTGCTGGTCGAATTCGGTATTGGGATGACGCTGGCAAATTATTATGTGTATCGCGAAACGCACCCGCATACACCGCTGGTTCAATTACTCGATAAACAGCTCTATGCCGGTATTGCTTCTATTGCCGGGATCATCTTGCTTGTTTATTCGTTGTACACTACTGAGTTTACTTCTTCTAATACCTTGTTATATCTTACAAATTCATTCACAGCGGCAATGGCGGCGGCGCTGCTGATATTTGGGTCTTTTCATGCGTCTCAGTTTGCCCAATCCATATATGGGTTTTTACCGCTGCGGTTTATTGGTGTTATTGGCTACTCTGTGTTCCTTTGGCATTTTCCAATTGTTCAAGATATGAGCCAATTTCCAGTGTTCAGTCAATACAAAGGCATTATGTTTTATCAAATTTTCACTTTAAGTGTGTTGCCGGTTATTTTACTTATCAGCATACTCATGTTTTTCATAGCTGAAAAACCGTGTATTGATTATCGTATCTCATCCGGCGCAAAAACACCGAAGAAATCCGCAAAAAATGTATCACCAACAAATGAAATAAAATACAATCAGCCCAATCAACAGACTAGTTCAGCAGAAACAGGCGGCTTTATGCCTGTTCCGCAACCACAAGAGCCAATAGCGTTACACAGGCTCCACACAAACAAATTAACCGTTGTTTCGGGCAATACACTAAAATCTCCCGATTTAGATGAAACTGCTGATTTAGATACAAATTCTATGCGTTATTTGAGAAATTTGCATAACCTTTCTCAAGATGACATACCGGAACAAGACACAAAAAAATATTCGGCATATCCTAAAGGAAGATCGCAATGCTAAAAACACAAGAACCCAATCCATCCGATTCTTTTGTCTTTAACGATCCTCCTGCATTCCACTTATTAGCGCAAGATCTTGGTTTTGTTTCGGCGTTGCGAATTTGGCTGCGCAATCACGCCAAAGATATTGGCGTCATAGCGATATTATGCGCGCTGCCCTTCTTAGCAGGGATACCGGTATTTTTGCATACATTTTATCCCGATCCAATGTATCAGCTGCTTTTTTTAACAAATGGCGGCCACGCCGGTATAACCCCAGGAATGTATGCGTTAGATCCCGAAGCAGGCTGGCTTTCGGAATCTTTAGGCCGGTTGGCGGCAACCGACTGGATACATGGGATAATTCCGTGGTGGAATCCATATCAAGGGGTAGGGCTGCCATTAGCGGCAGATATGCAATCCAGCGCATTTTTCCCTTTCACTATGCTGTTGCTGCTGCCAAACGGCCAGTTTATTGAAATAAAAATATTACAGATAGTGGCCGCCGCAGGCATGTATGTGTTGCTTAAAAAGCTGGGATTGCATAACGCGGCGGCAATAACCGGAGCAATATTATTTGAGTTTAACGGAACGTTGGCATGGTTTAATCATGCTGCGGCTTATCCTGTGCCATTTTTGCCCTGGATACTGTATGGAGTGGAGCAGTCGCGCAGCGCTGCTCAAAATAAAATTGTATCAGGTTGGCGCTGGCTGGCTGCGGCGCTTACCTTAGCAATATTGGCAGGTTTTCCTGAAACCGCATATCTATATAGCTTTGTTATTATTACTTGGATTATTGTGCGATTTTGGGGATTAAACCTCCAAGAAAATTTGCGTTTTGCCGCCAACATGCTTATTGGCGCAGTGGTAGCGCTAGCATTGTGCGCGCCGCTGCTGATTGCATTTGTTGGATATATGAAAATCTCATCGATAGGGCAGCATCAGGCGGGAACAGGGCAATATATTGCGCCGCCATATGCTTTGCCAAATATATTTCTGCCATATCTTTATGGCAATATTGGAACATCATATGGCAGTCAGCCGCCGTTAAATATTTGGGCATTTGAAGGCGGATTTGTTGGCGCAGTTACGCTTGTTTTAGCGTCTTATGCGCTCTATGGCAAAAAATACCGTGCGCTGCGAATCAGCATATTGGCAATATCTGTTTTAATGCTATTAAAAACATTTGGTGTTGCGCCGATTGCGGGTTGGTTTAATTATCTACCGCTTATGGCGGAAACATATATTCCGCGCTTTGCGCCGCCGGTTTGGGAATTTTCCTTTATCTTATTAGCGGCTTTCGCCATTGAAGATATTGCAACGCAAACGTATTCAAAAATACTTCTGATGACACATTCATTTATTTTACTGGTATTTCTTATTATTTTGCCGATGCTCTTAACCGGCCAAATTCAACCGTTATTAAACGCTCAAATGTTTGGCTCTGCATTTTATATTGGGTCTATTATCTTAGGAACTGCCGCAATTATAGCGCCGGCGTTGCTTTTATGCCTGCGTTCCATTCGCATAAAAACCTATGCGATAGGTATTTTTGCTTCATTAGAAGCGATCGTCCTATTTACGGTTCCGGTGTTAACGGCAACGCAAAATGCAACTTTAAATTTGGCTGGAATACAGTACCTGCAACAAACAGTGGGATTGCAGCGCATGTATACACTTGGCCCAGTTGCGGCAAACTACGCCAGTTACTTTGGCTTTAACCAAATAAATACCAATG
The DNA here is from genome assembly GCA_021778805.1 of Chloroflexota bacterium. Taxonomy (GTDB): domain Bacteria; phylum Chloroflexota; class Ktedonobacteria; order Ktedonobacterales; family JACDGC01; genus JAJYBV01. The sequence continues at coordinate 77,226 of JAJYBV010000002.1, forward strand.
ATTTGCCAATTTCGCAGCTTTGGAGCAATTATTTCAAACAAAACGCCGACAGTTATGCCGCGCCATATTTATTAATGAGCCAACCAAGACCCTTAAATACACCCAGCGCCGCAAAAGAATTAATGACCCATTTAGCGGTGTTTGAAGATATGGGAGTGCAATATATCGTTGTCCCTTCGGGAGAAAATCTTTTTACCAACATGAATACACTGGTCGGTTTACCAATAGGAAACCAGCCGATTGCAACACTTTCTACACAAATTGCCGGCGGATTGCTTTCGTCAATAACCATTCCGGAAGGCAGTGTAGATCAATTTGCAGTATATTTCCCTGCAAATAGCGCCCCAATGCAGGGCGAATTGCATGTGCGGCTTTGCAGCTATTTGGTGTGCGAAACCGGCGCGCGCAGTATGACCCAACTTCCTGTTTCTGGCATGTTCAACATTCCCTTGGAACATCCCCTGGCTATCAACGGAGCGCAGCAGCAAATTTCTTACTTAATTACGTTAACGGGCATAAACCAAACGATGAATCTGCCGATTTTTTCAACTCCGGCCGGGTATTCACAAAATTTAGGAACACCGGCAGGGACAATAGATGGCAATGTTGGTTTATTAGTCGGTTTACATTATGCGTCAGCTCATTTACCAGCGGCGCAAAAGGTATATGCTGATTCTGTTATGACTATCTATAAACTTGCAAATGCGGCGCCGTTTTATCAAACCACAGACATATCATGCAACATATTGCAGCAAACAGAAAACAGCGCGGATATTCAATGCAATGCGCCAACCTCATTAACGCGCCGAGAACTTTACTTGCCCGGATGGTCGGCAACGATTAACGGTACAACTACCACTATTGCGCAAACAGATTCTATTTTCCAAAGTATTCAACTTCCCGCCGGTGTTTCACACATTCAATTTTCATACACTCCGCCAAATGAACAATGGGGATTTTTGCTTTTCCTTGCAGGATGTTTATTTTGTTTTGGCAGCGCCATCGTTGCAATCGCGCGCTTCTTCAGAAAAAAATTTTTTCCGCAAAAGCATATTTCTTATTATGCCTGAATTGCGGTAAATCGCAACATCCCATCGCATAAGCGCTGGGGCATTATATTTCTCAATTTTGTTACATTTGCCCTTGCAATGTTTTGATTATCACATTTTTGTGCTTTTGTTGTATAATCTCTAATGATTATGCGAAACAAAGGAGTTTCGCGAAAGACGCTGAATAATTTGCGACTTTTGCGTTTGCTCCCTCCTGTTCGTAATATTTCTGGAGGTTATCAATGACAGATGATTTTATGCCAATCGTAAATTGGGACCATATTCAATTTTATGTCGGCAATGCAAAACAAGCCGCGTTTTTCTATAATCAAGCGTTTGGATTGGATGTTGTAGCGTATGAAGGATTAGAAACCGGCGTGCGCGACCATACCAGCTATGTGATGCAAAGCAATAAAATCCGCTTTGTGCTTACAACAGCTCAGGGACCCGATTCACCCATTTCAGAGTTTGTGAAGCAGCACGGCGACGGCGTAAAAGATGTCGCATTTACTGTTCGCGACGCCGCCTATGCCTATGAGCAAGCTGTAAAACGCGGCGCCAAAGGATTATCTGAACCGCAAGAATACAAGGATGAATTCGGCTCCGTAAAAAAAGCATCCATCGCGCTTTATGGCGATGTTATTCACACATTTGTTGAGCGGCATAACTACACGGGACCTTTTTTACCCGGCTTTCGCAAAGTATCTGAAACCGCATGGCCCAAACACGGCTTCAAAGGTTTGCTAACCATCGATCATATTGTTGGTAATGTGGAATTAGGCAAAATGAATGAATGGGTTAAATTTTACGAAGATATAATGGGATTTAAACAAATTATTCATTTTACTGAAAAAAATATCAGCACCGAGTATTCCGCGCTTATGTCTAAAGTAATGGAAGGCGGCAAAGGCAACATTAAGCTGCCAATCAACGAGCCGGCGCCCGGCCGCAAAAAATCCCAAATCGAGGAATATCTTGATTATAATTATGGTCCCGGTGTTCAACATATTGCCTTGCTGACCGATGACATTATTGAAACGGTAGCTCACTTGAAATCACGCGGCGTTGAATTTATTCATGGCGTTCCCAGTTACTATGAACATTTAACGGATCGCGTTGGCGCAATTGATGAAGACGTTGCGGCAATTGCGAAATTGGGTATTTTGGTAGATCGCGATGAAGACGGATACTTGCTGCAAATCTTCTCTCGCAATGTTGAAGACCGCCCAACAATGTTCTTTGAAATTATTCAGCGCAAAGGCGCGCGCGGATTTGGCGAAGGCAATTTTAAGGCGTTGTTTGAAGCAATTGAACGCGAACAAGAGTTACGGGGCAACCTGTAATAGCAGTTTTGAAGCGCCGCCATATTTGAAAGGAACATAGACGTTATGCCTTCATATCATCATCTCGGATCTATTCCGCATAAACGGCACACTATGCATAAAAAGCCCGACGGCACGCTGTATTCCGAAGAGTTATTTGGCGAAGAAGGGTTTGTCGGCCTTTCTTCCCTGCTTTACCACATACAGCCGCCAACGCGGGTTTCATCTTATGCTTCTTTAGGTAAAATTGAAACACCGGTATGGCAAATTGCCGAACACCGGCACCATCACTTTAAAACAAAATCACTTCCCAAAGGTGGAGATGCAATAAGCGGCCGCAATATTCTCATGTTTAACGATGATGTTGCTATCGGAACCGCTTTGGTAAGCGACCCCATGGCCTATTTTTATCGCAATTCCGACGCCGATGAACTTTTATTCATCCATAACGGCAAAGGTGTTGTGGAATCTGTCTTTGGATTGCTGCCGTTTAGTGATGGCGATTATGTAAATATTCCGCGCGGAACAACTTATCGTATCCAAATTATGACTCCCGAATTGCGCATGCTGACTATTGAGGCGTTTCATGGCTCAATTCAGCCGCCACGCCGCTATAAAAATGAGTATGGTCAATTGCTTGAAAGCTCGCCATTTTGTGAACGCGACCTGCGCCAGCCAATGGAGCTGGAAACCCACGATGAACATGGCAGCTTTGAAGTACGAATTAAAGTGAATGGTCAATTGATGTCCTATGAATATGACTACCATCCGCTGGATGTTGTTGGCTGGGATGGTTATCTTTATCCATATGCGTTAAGCATCCATGACTTCGAGCCAATTACCTACCGCGTTCATGGTCCGCCGCCGACACACCAAACATTTGAAGGGCCGGGATTTGTTGTGTGCAGCTTTGTGCCGCGCAAGCTGGATTACCATCCGCTTGCCGTTCCTGCGCCATATGCGCACAGCAACATCGACAGCGATGAAATGATGTATTACGTTAACGGTAACTATACAGCGCGAAAAAATATCGAAGAAGGCTCGATTACATTGCATCCGCGGGGTTTGGCGCATGGTCCGCAGCCTGGGGCCGCAACTGCGAGTATCGGCAGAGAATCTACCGATGAGCTTGTAGTTATGGTTGATACGTTCCGGTCACTGCAATATACCGAACATGCCCGGCAGTGCGACGACGCTGCCTACCCCATGAGCTGGAAGGCATAAACATCACCTAAGAATTGCAGCGAATTAGCATTTCCGACGCCGTACAAGTTCTATTGGCAGCTTGCGCGGCGTTTTTTGTATTTTTTACCTAAATTCAGCTACTTGTCAGGAAAGGCATCTCGTGATATCTTAAGTACGCAGGGCAGGCAAAAAGCCTACCGATCAGGTGGATAAACACAGGAGATTTATATGGCGTTTTTATGGTTTGGGCGGCGTCCCAAAAACGTAATAGTTGTACAGGAAAAACCAGCGCCGCGATTTACCGTATTTGCCGGGCAGCGGCGGTTGGCAAATAATCCATACATCCTTCCAAAAGATTTAACGGAAGTAAAAAGGCTTGATTTTCAGCATTTTGTATTAAAATATGGTATTCATGGTAATTATCTCGCGCCAGTAACCAATCCAACAGCAGTGTTAGATGTAGGCTGCGGCACCGGACGCTGGGCAATGGAAATAGCCCGAGATTTTCCAAACGCAAAAGTATATGGTTTGGATGTAGTTGCAGCAGAAGATTTTACCATCGGCTATGGTCTTCAATCTAAACCGCAAAACTATACATTTTTAGAAGGAGACGCGCTTAAACCCTTGCCATTCCCCGATAATACATTTGACTTTACGCATCAGCGGCTCCTTATCGGCGCGGTTCCTATGGGGAAATGGCCGGAAATCATTCAAGAATTAAAGCGAGTTACGCGCCCGGGCGGGTGGATAGAGCTGGCAGAATGCGGTGTGCCGCGAGATGAACCCGGTAAGCCTTATCCTCAGCTTTGGAACACATGGATAGATTTCAGCAAAAGCCGGAATGTTGATTTTACGATGGGCAACAGCATCGGGCAATTATTGCGCGGCGCGCAGCTGATTCAGGTAAAACAGCACGAAATTATCTTCCCAATGGGTAACTATGGCGGACACATTGGTCTGATGTCTGCAACCGATTGCTTAGCAATGGGCAAAACGATGAGAAATCCCGTAATTGCTAAGGGAGTTGTGGATGAAAAAACCTATGACACACTGTATAACGCAACCGAACAAGAATTTAATATGAATAGCGGCAAAGGTGTTCTGCCATTTTATATTGCCTATGCGCAAAAACCGCATTAATATTGCGTGTATTGCGTGAAAGCTGCCTGCGTCAATCCCTATTGTACAGCAATCAATGCGGTAATTAGGCAATATCGATAATCAGGCAGATTTTCAGCGTTATTTTTGTTAGATAAAATAACAGGCGCAGAAGAATATCATATATATCTTCTGCGCCTTAATACGGTATTGATAACTTAGTGGACATCTTGGACTGGATTGGCAATTGCGCATACAGTATGCGCCGCTGTAGGATCTTTGACCAATTCGCTTTGGCGCACCCCTAAAATTGAAGCCAGCCGGCGTATTAAAGTTGGTTCGGTAATATCCTCTCCATGTTCAATATGCATAATGTCTTCTCTTGTCAGATGAGTATCTTCCGCAAGTTTGCCAATACTGATGTTCTTTTTTTGGCGAATGAACCGTAAATTTTTTAACCGCATACAACAATAACCTCCACATCGAGGAGTTTGCTTATCTTTAGGCGCCTTTGCCACAAGACAGCCAAACATGATAAAAGTGTTTCTATAAAAAGTTATAGCCCAGACAATCCTCATTGTCAAGATGCTCCCATCACAATTTGGCTGTTTTTACTGATCTTTGATATTTTAATTAGGATGAAGACCACAGAGCAGAGTACATTGAGTAACCATAGTGCTTGTTGATGAACAAACACTGCACGGTACATATGGGTGGATGTGGGGAAACAAGCCACACGATTCATCGTGTGGTGTTCGTTTCGGGGCCACATTGCTACCTACACCGCGCCGTAGCACAAGCGCCGCCACATATCGTTTGTTTGAAACCATACACTGCACGGTACACATTGAGGCAATGCAATCCGGTAGGGGCGACCCTTGCGGTCGCCCTTGCTGCTCGGCAATCAATATTTCCCATCGGAAAATAAAATAAAAAGATATTTTTGGGGACACCCCAAACCCCGCGCAAGGGGCATCCGCCCCTTACGAATCCCCATGTGTACCGTGCGGTGGTTGTTTATAAAAAGATATTTTTGGGGACACCCCAAACCCCGCGCAAGGTGCATCCGCCCCTTACGAATCCCCATGTGTACCGTGCGGTGGTTGTTTATAAAAGATATTTGGGGACACCCCAAACCCCACGCAAGGGGCATCCGCCCCTTACGAATCCCCATGTGTACCGTGCGGTGGTTGTTTATAAAAGATATTTGGGGACACCCCAAACCCCGCGCAAGGGGCATCCGCCCCTTACGTATCCCTGATTATGCTGGTATATCTTATCCCTCTTTAATTGTTAAAGTTCATCATCGTGTGGTGTTCGTTTTAAGGCTACCCTTGGCGCCTACACCGCTCCGAAGCACAAGCGCTGCCACATATCGTTTGTTTTAGAGCATACACTGCACGGTACACATTGAGGCAATGCAATCCGGTAGGGGCGACCCTTGCGGTCGCCCTTGCTGCTCGGCTACCAATATTTCCCATC
>JAJYBV010000052.1 GCA_021778805.1 Chloroflexota bacterium
CTACCAAGTCCGGGCTCGTTTATGGGATGACTACCTTACTCAGGAGTTACTCAACCCGCGCATTCCTGTCTTGTCCCATTCGTAAGCGAAAGTCCTATTTATTTTATATCATATCCCGCGCGGAGCCAATTTAGGTGTAGTGGCCACGCTTCGCTGCAAAGTGAAGTGTGGAATATGGACTACTCTACCCAAACCCGCAGAAAAAACTCTACCAGTAAAAATGCTTGCAGCGCAAATAAAGGAACGAGCAGCAGCGCATGCCGTGATATGCGATCTTTTATTTTTAAACCCAGCCAAATATACAACGGGAAAGACGCAACAAATAGGCGGACTGTAGAGGAATATAAATCGGGTCTGCCGGGAATAGGTGTTAAAAACAGCAGCGCAATCAGCGAAAACATAAACACCGAATAAGCGGCAGGCATTTGGCGAACCATAAGAATAGTCAGCAGCAAAATCAGATATATAGTAACGTTATTCCACAGCACCAATGTATGCCAATGCAAACTGAACGAAAAATTAAAAATCCGCTGAATCTGTGTGATGACGATTTGCAGCGGATTCAGCATTCTATGTCCCCAGTTGTTATGCTGAATGGCGCTATATTCAAAAAAGGACCCCGTTTTGCGCCAAATATACATGTTATAGAGCGCCAAAGCTGTCGGCACGGCGCCAGACACCAGAATTGCGGTTTTCATTTGCGCCGTTGTTGGCCGAAAATATTTCCAAGCTCCGTTGCGCCAAATCTCTGCGCGAAACCACCCTTGTGAAGCGGCAAATTCTGCAAGCAGCGCCGGCGCCAGCACAATAGATGTTGGGTGGGTAAAACCGGCAATAAACGCAAACAGCGCGGCAGTTTTCCAATGCCGTGCGCGCGCAAAATAAAACGCGAATACAGCAAAGCAGATAAATAAGCTTTCACTATATGGCGCAGTTAAATAAAACGCCAGCGGATACGCCAGCGCAACCAGCACAACACCACGCCCGGAATTCGTATTCTGCGATTCCAGCCGCGCCAACAAAATCAATCCGATAAAAATGCCAAGCGATGCTATATTAGTGATGATTAAGGAGGCAATAACTCTGTTTGCATTGCCGAGAAAATGGGTTAAACCGGCAATAAGCGCCGGATATAGCGGAAAAAACGCGAAGGAATTGGTGACGGGGTACCCCTTAGAGGCCGTTATATACCAATTTGCGTCCCACTTATTCCACGCTGCCGCAATTGTTTGCAGCGTAATAGCTTCAGGACGGATAAATCGCAGGTATACAAGTGTAACAGCGGCATATACAATCCGTGAAACTGCCCATAATTCTAACGCGGGCACAATAACAGACTTCCAAATAAGCGATTTAGAAGATTGCGGTGTACTGATACTATATGGGTAAGCATGATAAATACTCGGCGCAGACGGTTCGGCAATAACTGAAAAATCGATTGCCTGAATCGGCTGCTCCTGTGTTTCGAGCATCGTTTTCCTCTAACTTTCAAATACAGCCCTACACTTCATTGTAAGAGCACAGTTCTCATTATTTTTATTTCAAATGTTAAAACGCAAACCATTCATTAGGGGTAACAAAATATCTGAATGGCCATGTTCTTATTGCGCTACTTTACAGGAAATTGATGATCTGCGCGGCGGTAGATGGATTTTATTGCGATTTTGATCGGCGTGTACAATAGAGATAACCGTATAGATATTACGTTCTAATATTTTACGGAAACAAAAAATATTTGCCGAATACGATATTTTGTTCCGGTACCAAATGGCTAATTTGCGTTTGGAATATTTTATGCGCTACGCATGGGCTAGCCAAAGTGGATGGAATAAAAAGATATTTTGAAAATGGGGCGCAGAAAGGAGATAAGCAGGTAATTATGACTAAAATACTAGCCATATTATGCCAAAAAATGGCAGAAAGATGCACAAAAAACCTTGTGTTTCCTTATGTTTTCCACAAAAGTTTTCCACAAGCCATTCACATTTCCCCAAAATTAGGGTATGGTATATTGTACAAGCTAAGAAGAGATAGCGCATGTTTTATGTGTTACGCAAGTTATGCGCCAAACATGCAAGAACGCATTGCGAAATAGCGTCAGGTGGTTCACCCAGCAGCCAGCATGGATGCGCCTGAATTAGCGTTCCGTCTGAATAGCGTTTGCCTAATTGTGTTGGTTCGCCAATTCGTTGGCGCCCCATGGCGCTTGTGTTTGTTATTTGGAAACGTTCAGTCGGAAAAATATGATGCGCAGACCAATGGAAAGAATATCTGCCGCAGAGAGGAAACGAAAACTATGGCACAAAGAGCGCAGGCGCTGCCTGAAGCGCAGGCAGCAGAGTCTCAAGTTACAAATCACTCGGCGCCAAATGGACGTTCACAGGGGAAAGAAGAAGCGCTGCCGCTGCCGAAATGGCTGGTACGGGTATATTATATATTCCCAATTGTTTTGTATATTCCGGATATGATCTTTAATTTTTATGTGTATTCAGATGGATCCGGCATCAACCTGAATCAATTTGATATTACACAGGTGCCTTTGGTAGTGCTGTGGGGATTTCTTTCAATCGGCATCGTAGGTATGGCGTGGCTGCTTTCCGTTCTGGCGCCGTGGCACTGGGTGCGCGGCAACAGATTCCAGTCTATTATGTGCTGGTTTGGTGTTATCATTGCCACAACCATTACTACATGGAACTCGCTGGCTTTCCGTTCAGAGAATTTTAAGATGTTTCCAACGGATAAATGGATTTCCCAAACGTTGCACATTGCTATCACCGGCTTCAGTCCAACGATGATTTTAGTTGCGGTGGCGCCTCCATTTTGGGGATTATTCTGGGCTATTGTGCAGCCGGCAGAACGCCGCAAATCTGCTGAAGAAGAAAGACTTTCTTACGCCGCAAAAATAGAGCGGATGAAGCAGGAAGCCGAACTGAAACGTATTCGCGCCGAGTCGAACACCATTGTTCGCCAAGCGCAGTTGAAAGGCCTGGTTTCTACTGTTAAATCGGCGCAACGGCAAATTAGCGGCAAACCCGAAGACGCAAACGCCGGACAGGTTACTGTCACTCAGGATGACGATTCCGCAAGCTCGGATCGCGTTTTGCAGCTTCCAACAGGCGCAGCAAAAGTGCGCCGCCTTGGTCAGCCAATTTCGGGTTTCGATAACGGTGACAGCGGTGAATACGAAAGCGTGCAAAATTCCGGCCCGATTATGTCGTATTCTACGGCTTCACAGCAGCGTTCATCTGTGTACAGCGCGCCGCAAAGCGGTTCGTCTTCCGACAGCTTTTCATCTTCCAGTGATGGGCTACCAGCCATCCGCGCCGGTTCGCCACGCGCCAGCACTTTGCTGCGCAACTTTGCCGATGGTGAACATATTATGCGAACCGTAGATACGGATATTGAGCGTATGAAAGCGCGCGGTATGAAAGTAACCTATAAATCTTTTGCGGAATATCGCGGTATAGAACTGCCGCTTTCTAAACAGCTGCTAACTAAGTGGAAGGAATGGAAAGCAACTGCCAGCGCAGTTCAAGAAACTCCATCCGCTCAAATTGAGTCTGCTGCTTCAGAAAATATGGCGGACAGCGTTTTAACCGATTCTGCGGAATTGCCGCAGGTGGTAACCGTTGGCGAGTAAATCGTCTTTGCGTTGATGAAGTTACTTATACGTGTAAACCGGTGTCAAAACATTTGATACCGGTTTTTTTATGGGTACATCGTACCTATTATGGGGATATTGACAAGATCCACAGAACGCAAAAGTTACGGCGCGGCGTTGGAGTCCGTGTGGCAAGGGTGACCGCAAAACGAATACCACATGATGATGGTCTTTGATATTTTAATCAGGATGAAGACCAACATAACGGAGTACATTGAGTGCCCCAAAGTGCCTATTGTTGAACAACCACTGCACGGTACACATGCGGCGATGCAATCCGGTAGGGGCGACCCTTGCGGTCGCCCTTGCTGCACGGCAATCAATATTTTCCAGGGAATATTTTAAAAAAAAATATTTGAGGACACCCCAATCCCCGCGCAAGGGGCATCCGCCCCTTACGAATCCCCGGGCTGTTGCATCCGCGCAGTCCTCATCCGCGAATTTGGCGCATATTTTTCAATATTATGCTGCTTTTTGCTGTTTGCTGACATCTTTTTGCAAAACCAGCAGCTGGTTGATTAACGCTTCACTTAGTTTTTGGAATTCACCATTTGCTTTTAGGACAGCTTCGGCTTCGTGATCTTTATGCTGTTGATGTAGTTTTACAATAGAACTGACAAGTTGGTGAAACTCTTTATGCTGCTCTTTCAATGCCTCTAGTTTTTCGGCGCTGAGTATGGTATTTGCTGAGCCATACAACCATTGCCCTAATACACAAAGCGTTGGATTTGCGATAGTTTCCGGATCTGCCTGCATTCTGTCGTGCATAATTTCACGAATTTTATCTTTCCAGGCAATATGTCCTTGAATTGCGCTGAGGATTATTTGAGAAGGCGTATCAATGGTTTGCAGTTGGGCTTTTTTCTGCTGTTCGGTCCACTTTGGCTGATATTCCCAATGAAATTTTCGCGCTAAAGTATTTATTTCCTGCGCAACGGCGCTGAATCCTTGGGTAAGCGCAGTCATTTCGGTAATTTGAATGGCCATTTCTTGCGTCGCTGTTGATACTTGATCTGCGGCAGAGCTGTTTTCTTCGCTTACGCTGGCCACATTTTCAATTGCGTTTTGAGTTTGCTGTGTTCTGTGTTTTATTAATTGAGATTTTTCTCCGGTTATTTTTACAACATTAACACTCACATCTATTCCTTCAACAATCGCGTTCATTGCGTCTACAGATTCCTGAGTTTTTACTTGAATGTCGCGAATAATTGTGCCGATTTCTTTGGTAGATTCAGAGGAGCGTTCCGCAAGTTTCCGAACTTCATCTGCTACAACTGCAAAACCGCGTCCGTGTTCACCAGCTCTGGCTGCTTCAATTGCAGCGTTCAGCGCCAGCAGATTTGTTTGATCAGCCAAATCATTAATAGCGGCAACAATTTCTCCAATATGATCAGATTTTTCACCTAATTCACTGATATGCTTACTGGAAGTATCAATTTGCAATTTTAATTGGTCCATTGTTGTTTGCATTTGCTGGGAATCATTGGTTAACGCAGCGCTATCTTCAGCCATCGCGCGAATCATTGAGTTTGCGGTGTCTAAATGCTCACTTTGCTGCTGTGCGCCTTTCGCAACCTGATCGATGGTGGCGGCAACATTATGCGCGGCAGCATTTGCGTGTCCCACATTTTTTTCATAGGATGTAATAATTGTTGTAAGTTGCTGGCTTAGCGATGTAATATGGCCAACCACCGATCTTGTTTGGCTGATTACCTGATCATACGCTGTGTATAATTGCGAAAATTCTGCGCAAGATGCGGATTTGCGCTGGCTGTTGTCGGTAGTAAGATCGCCTTTTGCGGCTTTTTTTGCCGCTTCGGTCAGCCAGGCAATTGGTCCGGTAAACTCTCGGGGAATTACCCATGCGATAACTAATGTGGTAAAAAAGCTGACGATTGCCGGCGCAATATCCATTGCAAAACTTTGCGGCAGCGAATTTTTCTCAAATATAAGCGAACTGCCAATAAGTGTGATGTTAAACAGCAGAAACGCCAGTGTTAAATAGAACAATATTTTGTTGCGTAAAGATCCAAATGTAAAACCTTTACTATGAGCGGTTTCTGGGGACATTGTAAACTCCGATTTATTGTAATGCGTTGTGAGCGTGAACCTAAGTTGGGGGATATTGAATATCTCTTCCAATAAAATCGGAGTATTGAATAAAAACTAAAGGCTTTTTGTGGCGAATACTGTTTATGAAAAATGGGGCCGGATATTTTCCGGTCCCATAAGAGCTATTTGTTTGAAAAACAGCGTTTATTTTGCGTTGTGGATTGCCCGATTAGGGAATGCTGATAAGCTGTACGTCAAACACTAATGTTTCATTTGGCTGAATCAGCGGCGGACTGCCGGATGCCCCATACGCCAGCGCCGGAGGAATAATCAGCCGGCGGACTCCGCACGTTTTCAATCCGACTAATCCAATAGACCACCCCTGAATAACGCCGCCGTTTAGATTCGCTTGGAATGCTGAGCCGCCATTATCTAAATTAGACTGCAATTTTTTCCCGGTAGTATCGTACAGTGTGTAATTCACTGTAATGGTGTCGGTTGATTTTACTGCCGCGCCAGAACCGGCCACTAAGTCTACATATTTTAATCCCTGCCCTAAATCGGTTAATTTAGCGGAATCGGCTACGGTAGTTGCTACCGGCGGAAGTTTAGCAAAATCAACAGTAGAGCAAGTGGCTGTGCCTCCGGTGGCGCTTGAAGCTGGTGTCCCTGAAATAACGGTAGATTTGGCTGCAGTTGCGTTTGTTGAGGATCCGAATGGCCAGTGCAGTAAATTATTTTGGCCCGCAATTAAAATTACAATCAGCAGTACACCGGCAATCAAACTGCCGGTAATTAAATTTTGCTGCCGTTGTATTTGCTGCTGGCGCAATTTTCGCTGAAATCGATGCCCGGATGCGCCTTTCGGCGCAGCGGCAGTTTTATTTGCGCTTGTTGGCTGTTTCGCTGCAGCGTTTGGATTTTGTGCAGATTTTGCCTGCGGCGCCGGCGCGCTGTCTTGCCGCTGCCCGGCAGATTTTTTGGATTTTGAATGAGATGACATGTTTGTGCGTTCCTCTCCGGCGCTAATGGACCGGATCTGCTTTTCTAGAGTTTTTTTGAGAATGATGGTGGCAGATGGTTTTGTTCCTTTAGTATATCCTATCTTTCGGTGTTTCCATAAATGTGGTGACAATAGGGGGATTAGTTGCTTGTGCGCAGCATAGTTTCAGCTGATGTGCGGCTGCATTTGCCATGTATGCCGCGGCGCATAACATTTTTTCTTTTAAAATAAAATAATATTGGGAGGCGCCCCAAGTCCCGTGCAAGGGCATTCGCCCCTTACGAACCCCCAAGGTTTTACATTTGCCGGCCACGTATGTCTTCGTATCTTTTGCGCAATTGTCACCAACGCTATCTATCACTCGTTCTGAAGTTGAGCATAATACATTGATTTCTATTTTCGTGTTGTCTCATTTTGTAACCAAGCAGAGTCTAATATACTACGCCAGCGTCTCCGATACAATTTGGTGAGATGTTTGCGCCAAAATATGTCTGTTTTTAGCAGCAATAACTATAGGATTGGAAAAGAATAAATTATATGACGGCGCCGCAACTTCAAACACGCCTTAAACCAATTTCGGCGCCGATTATCGCTGCTGAAACGCCACACAAAAATACTGATTTTCATGTTCGCAATTATATTCCCCTGTTTATGCTTTTGGCGGCCGGCGTCGCTTTGCGTTTTTTTTTGCTGGCTAAGGGTGTTCCAACATTAGATAGTGATGAAGCTACTTTTGGATTAATGGCTCTGCATATGGCGCATGGCCAATTCAGCGTGTTTATGTGGGGACAAAATTATATGGGTCCGCTCGAGCCGCTGATTAGCCTGCCTTATCTGTTGATTTTCGGGCCGTCGGCGCTTTCTTTGCGGCTCGGCCCTATTACCTTGTATTGCGCGGCAATTATTGGAATATATCTGTTCTGTCAAAAATATTTCTCTCTGCGGATTGCGATATATACTGCGTTGGCGCTGACCTTTGCTTCGCCTTTTTTTACGATAGTAGGTATGCGTGAATTCGGCGGCTATGTGGATACAATGCTGTTGGGTCCGGTGATTTTATTTTTGGCGCTGGGCGATTTGCAGAGCCGTCGGCGTTTGATTGCAATGGGGTTGCTGGCCGGTTTTGCTTTTTGGATCAATATGCTTTCGGCTCCGTTTATCGTTGTTGCTATTCTTTTGTATGCGGTGCAGCGCCGCAAACGTATATTTCATGCGGCAAGCCTGCTTTTTGCCGGCGCGATGGTAATAGGCGCATTACCTGCGCTATTCACGTATGCCGGCGATTTAGCGCAAATCCGTCATGGCGGCGCTGCCACGGCAAGTACAGCGCAGAATTATTCATCGGCGGTTCAGTCGTCACAGGGAATAGTAAGTTTGTTTATATCGCAAATAACCCACATGGCGCAGACCTTTGTAATATCACTGCCGATTGTATTTGGTTTTGGAATCGGCGGCCTGCAAAGTAATGGCTATACTCCCAGCGCCTTTTGGGCAGACGCCGCCCGGCGACCATGGTCATACGCTATTTCAGTAATTTTGGCGGCGCTATTTCTAGCGCTGTTTATCGGATCCGCAAAATATATATGGGATCGAAGGGCCTTACTGCTGGCAAACATTAATCCTCATAATGAGGCGCACGCCGCACAATCTGCGCTGCAAGCTGAAGCAGCGCTGTTGCTGGTTGGAATTTTCTATCTTATTGCATTTATCATCGGGCAGCGCGATCTTGCGGCCACACCACGCTATTTATTTCCGCTGATAGCCGTTATTCCAGCGGCGTTGGCGCAGTTAGATCGCATGGCTGGCCGCTTTGCGGAATATCTGCGGCTGCACAGAAAAACAACGTTTGGCGCAATTAAATTGAACGCAATGCAGTGGAGCATTATGGGGTTGTTGTTGCTGCCAATTCTGCTTATCAATATTGCCGGCTCACTAACCGTTACGCCGCAAGATACCGCCGCGTTTGAAAAAGGCCACTGGGTGTATGGATCCGATCAAGCGCTGCTCACGGCGCTGTATCAAGATAATATACACACCGTTATCAGCAATGATTATTGGGAAGGTATGCGGCTGACATTTGAAAGCAGCGAGAAGATTATTGTCGTGATGATTACGCCAATTGAAACATTGGGCTATAACCGTTATGCGCCCTATGTCAAGGCCGGCCTTTCCGATCCGCGACCGGCTTATGTTGATTATATAAATACGCAAGATTCCCGCGCGCTGCTGAAAAAATATACTACAGGAAATCTGCCCGGATATTCAATACAAGTAATCGGGCAGTTTTTAGTTGCGTTGCCGCCAATACATTGATTGTGAACTATGAGCTTTGGCGGTATCAGGCGTCTTGCGCTTCTACCGGCTGGCTGCTTTCGGTTATTTTGGCGGATTCTTGAATGCCGGCGGCAATTTTTTCCGGTACCTGCTGCTCTACCGCAGTGCGGGCCACGCGAATGGCGTTTTTAATTGCTTTAGCGTGCGAGCTTCCATGACCCACAATAACGACACCGTTCACTCCTAATAGCGGCGCGCCGCCATATTCTTCATAATCAAGTTTACGGCGAACATTATCGAAGGCTCCTT
Organism: Chloroflexota bacterium; assembly: GCA_021778805.1. GTDB lineage: Bacteria > Chloroflexota > Ktedonobacteria > Ktedonobacterales > JACDGC01 > JAJYBV01. Next base: position 9,300 of record JAJYBV010000052.1, read on the forward strand.
TTAAAATAAGGCCGCCAATTTTATTGATGGCGGAAGAATAAATTTCATCTTTAATAATACCCAGCAGCATTTTACTTATTCCTTCGCTCAGCTTTAGCGCAACGTTGCCAACAAAGCCATCGCACACAATGACATCTGCTGCGCCGGCGGTAATATCGCGGCCCTCGACATTTCCATGAAATGTGATGGCGCCGGATTGCGCCAGTTGCTTCAGCAGCGGATACGCCGCCTGTACAAGCTGGTCGCCTTTGCCTTCTTCTTCTCCGTTGGCAAGCAAGCCCACAAGCGGATTTTGCGCATGGAATACGTGCTTCATATAGGCCGAACCCATCAGCGCGAATTGCGCCAAATAGCCGGGTTTGCAATCGGTGGTTGCGCCAATATCCAGTAGCAGCGTCGGTTTACCCGTAGCTGTTGGCAGCACGGTTCCCAGCGCAGGGCGTGTAACCCCTTTAATGCGGCCCAAGCCCAGTAGCGCAGCAACCACTGCTGCTCCGCTGTTGCCGGCAGTAACCATACCTGCGGCTTTGCCTTCTTTAATCATTCGCATGCAAACGCTCATGCTATTATTGGGACGAGATTTTACCGCATCGGCAGGGTGTTCATCCATATGAATATAATCATCGGTAAATTCAAATTGCATAGGCAGATCTGCCGCATTTTGCCGAGCAAGTTCCTCGCGAATTACGCTTTCGGGACCGGCTAAAAGCAGTTCTATGCCCAGTTCGCGCGCTGCTAAAATGGCGCCGGCAATAATTTCTTGCGGGGCGTGGTCGCCGCCCATAACATCCAGCGCAATGCGCGGATTAGAATTTGAAGACATGAAAGATTACCCCAAAATCGTTTCAATAGTTTTTAGAAGATCGTTCATACCGAAGGGTTTCATTAAAATTTCACGCACCCCTAATTTATGATACTCTTCTTCATGATCACGCACTTCCGGGTGCGCAGTAATAATAACAACAGGTGTATTTTTCTGTGTCAGTTTCATCAACTGCAATTCATCCGTGCCGTCCAGATATGGCATCATCATATCCAACAAAACGATATCCGGCTCATGTTCTCTGATTGCGTCTAATGCGCGCAGCGCCTCAGTTGTGTGATAGACTTCATATCCTAAATCCGTCAGAGCGCTATCCAGCATAGTAACAATTTGCTCTTCATCATCAATGATTAAAATCTTTTTGGCCATATACCCTTCCTTTAGCTGAAACTGCGTGTATTTCAGACCTGTTTTGGAAATTGCTGAGTTTGTGAAAAGCTATTCTATCATCCGCAGATATAGCGTTTCGGTAAGCAATTGCCGGCATACGCCGCAAAAATATACACAGCGTATTTTCCGGTTTCGGCATTATCATAACATATTTCAGAACACCGCGCCGAAAAAGTAGGAATTGTCACCAAAACCGCGGTTATCTACTTTGGCAGTGTTTATGGCTGCAATGTTTTTACTTGCAGCATTTGCTCTTTTATGTAGGCCCCATATGGCTGGGAAGGCGCGCCATTCCAATCCGATAATAGCGCCGGGCCGCCGCATCCGTAATTATTCCACGCCCACGCCATCCACGACATGTTATGAGCGTTAAAATACGTAATTGCCGCGCTGATATATGATGTGCCGCAGTCATAAGATCCGAATTCACCCGCGATGATAACATAGGTATTGGTGAATCGCCCAAAGTCATAGGTCCAATCTGAAGGCTGCTTGCCGCCGTAGTTAAATGGGTGAGTGTCGTAGATGATGTTGCCTCCGCTTAGGGAATATCCTTCCCCTAATCCTGTAAGATCATATCCCCAGTTGATTCCTGCGGCAACGATAATGTTCTTTGGCGCAATAGCCCGAATGGTATTTGCCAGCGCTTGCATGCCGATAGCGGTATAAGTTCCCGGCACAATTTGGCCATTTGAAGATCCGCCGATGAGCATGCATAAATTAGAAATTGAACCGCCGTTGTACCATTGGTTCCAGGAAATATCATGCGGCTCGCCGAACATATCAAACAGCACACCGGTGTTGTTTTTATAAAGGGTGGCAATATCGCGCCAAAACTGCGTATCTTTGCCGGTATCCGGCAGGGGACATTGCTCACCGCCATGCTGCCGATCATATGGAGTGTCAAACGGCGCGTTCCACTGCAAATCAAGCAAAACATATAATCCGGAAGATTCGGCGTTGCTGATCGCTTGTTCAACAGTTAAGCGGTATTGCGGGCAGTCGTTGCCGCTATTAGCCCAAAATTCTGATGAAACCGGAATACGCACGGCGTTCATACCCCAAGAGCGCATCAATTGAAAATCTGCAATCGACATATGGCCGTCTCCGGCGCAGCTATATTCCAATGAGCTATGGGACGCGCCGATTAATGTTACCGTTTGTCCTTGCGCGTTTATCAGATGATTCCCGGTGACGGTTAACGCCGGCAGCAGGCTGGAATTGGTGTTTGGGGTTGCGACAATCGCCGTGGTTGCAGTTGCCTTTGGCGCAGTAGTACTTTGCGCAGTTGGCTGTTTTGCGGCTGTGCTGTTGCCATTAGTCGAAAGATAAGGCTGTACAGCTTTTGCGATACCCAAAATTGTCACAATAACAATAAGCGCCGCCACGCTGATTTCAGCAAATTTACGAAAAGCTGCCCGTGAGGTTTGCATGTGAACCATCCCGTTATCGTTTTCATGGAATTTCCGTACCGCGCGGCAGTAAAACCTGAATAAAGTAGTACTTAAGCCGCTTGTTCCTATACTAACGGTTTCATGTGCTTGTGTACATGCACTGGGCTAAAAGTCCTGTATTTAAAAAGTGATCTGATCAAAAAAATTTTTTCTGCGCATTGCGAGTTAGTATTAGTGGCCTAAGCCCCCAAAAAGGAAGAAGAGGAATTGGGAAACTCTTCTTGCTCTATCAGAGACATGCTGACCTATGTTTTATGTGCTCAGGTCTATAGAGGTTAAAAAACAAATGGAAGAAAGATAACTTGACAATTGTATATCGAATCTGCGATTATTGTCATAATACACTGCGCAGAAGCGCATCAAACCGAAGAGGAGCAAGTGCTATGACAACAGCAAACGCGCAAAGCGGCTCGCGAATGAGCTATGTCAGCGGAACAAGCAGCGTTCCCTTATTAGGAATCACTATTGGTGATATGTTTGATACAACGGTTGCAAAATTTCCACAGCGAGAGGCGCTGGTTTCGCGCCAACAAAATCTGCGGTATACATGGTCAGAACTTCAGTGGGAAGTGCATTTATTTGCGCGTGGATTGATGGCTTTGGGAATAAAAAAAGGCGACCGTGTGGGCATTTGGGCGCCAAACTGCGCTGAATGGGTGATAACACAATTTGCCACGGCAAAAATCGGCGCCATCTTGGTGAATATCAATCCGGCGTATCGCTTGCATGAATTGGAATATGCGCTGAATCAATCGACCTGCCACACGCTGATTATGTCGCCGAAATTTCGGACTGCGGATTACACTGAAATGCTGTATACGCTTTGCCCCGAACTGCGGCATTATCCTGCCGGAGAATTGGAAGCTAACCGCGCGCCGCATTTGAAGCATGTTATTCGGTTAGGAAAAGAGCCAAGCGCCGGCATGTGGACGTGGAGCGACATTATGTTTAAAGCCAGCGATACGTTACCGGAACGGTTACAAGCGGCGCAGGCCGAGCTGGAATTTGATGAGCCGATTAATATTCAATATACCAGCGGAACTACCGGCAACCCGAAAGGGGCAACCCTTAGTCACCACAATATTTTAAACAACGGCTATTTTGTCGCTTCCCTGCAAGGTTTAAACGAAAATGACCGCATCTGCATTCCTGTTCCGCTATACCACTGCTTTGGCATGGTAATGGGAAATTTAGGCTGTGTGGCGTTGGGCGCTACAATGGTGTACCCGGCAGATGCGTTTGATCCGCAAGCAACCTTGGAGACTGTAGAGGCTGAACATTGCACATCGCTGTATGGCGTGCCAACCATGTTTATTGCTGAACTTGCGCTGCTGCAAACAGCGCAAGTTAATTTAACTTCGCTGCGCACCGGCGTTATGGCAGGGTCGCCATGCCCCATTCAGGTTATGCGTGAAGTCATCGGCAAAATGAATATGAAAGATGTGGAAATTTGCTATGGTATGACGGAAACCAGCCCGGTTTCGTTCCAGACCCATTTGGATGATACATTAGAAAAGCGCGTAGGCACTGTGGGTCAAATCCACCCGCATGTAGAAGTAAAAGTAATCGATCCGGAAACCGGCAAAGTTGTTCCGCGCGGTGTAACCGGTGAACTGCTAACACGCGGCTATTCTGTTATGGTGGGATATTGGGATAACGAAGAGGCAACCCGCAAGGCAATAGACTCCGGACATTGGATGCACACCGGCGATTTAGCGGTGATGGATGAAGATGGCTATGCGAATATTGTTGGCCGCATAAAAGATATGATTATTCGCGGTGGCGAAAATATCTATCCGCGGGAAGTAGAAGAATATTTATATACCCATCCTAAAGTTGCCGATGTGCAGGTAATCGGTGTGCCGAGCGAAAAATATGGTGAGGAAGTTATGGCGTGGGTTAAGGTGAAGTCCGGTGAAACTGTTACTGCGGAGGAGCTTGATGCGTTTTGCCGCGGCCAAATTGCGACTTTTAAAATTCCGCGCTATTGGAAATTTGTCGACGCATTTCCAATGACGGTGACAGGCAAAATACAAAAATATATTATGCGCGAGCAATCAATTGAAGAATTAGGATTGCGCGGCGCGGCCAACATTCAAACAGCCTGATACTTTGTACATCATTTTTAGGGCGCCGCGAGATAATATTTGCAGTGCAATATGTTTGCGGCGCCATTTTGCAATCACTGATAAAAACTATTTTTGCGACACACTCAATCCCCGAGCAAGGCTCGAAAGCCCTTTGTGACGCCGGCTATTGCTGCTGCAAAGCCGGCATTTGAAATAACGAATACCACATTATAGTATAATAAAACTATATTCCTCGGCGCTTGTTTCTTACGCAGCAATTTGTATTTCTTTGCAAAAAAGGCAATAGATTAGGCAAAACAACATATTTTTACGAGGTGGGTAAATTTAGATGAATTCAATTGAAACCAACCATTTAACCCGCTCTTTTGGCAAATTGGTGGCAGTGGATGATTTATCGCTTGCCATCCCGGAAGGGACTGTTTTTGGATTTTTGGGACCAAATGGCGCCGGTAAAACAACTACAGTGCGCATGCTTTCCGCTCTCATTTCCCCTACAAGCGGAAGCGCAGTAATTGCAGGGTATCAATTAGGTGAACATAATGAGGAGATCCGGCAATCTGTGGGAATTTTGACAGAGACACCCGGCCTGTACGATCGACTGAGCGCTTGGGATAACTTGATGTTTTTTGGTGAAATGTACAATCTTTCAAGAGAAAAAGCATCCACCCAAGTTGAACGCTATTTACGTCTGCTGGATTTATGGGATCGACGCGGCGACAAAGTTGGTGGTTTTTCAAAAGGTATGCGGCAAAAATTGGCGATTGCCCGGGCTTTGCTGCACGAACCAAAGATGATCTTTCTGGATGAGCCAACCTCCGGCCTAGACCCTGAAACCGCAAAAGTTGTGCGTGACTTCATTAAGGTATTACGCGCCGAAGGGCGAACCATTTTTCTTACGACGCATAATCTGCCGGAAGCAGATGAACTTTGCGACCTGATCGGCGTATTTCGTTCGCGATTGCTGCGCCTGGATACTCCGGCAAATTTACGTAATAGTATGTTTGGATCGGGAACCCGAGTGCGAGTAATCGGAGACGCAGCGCGGTGGGTGAAATCTGTTCGCGCTTTGGCGTTTGTTCAGCAAGTAACGGCATCGGAAAATATTCTTACGATCAGTTTGCCTCATCCGGACGAACAAAATCCGGAGGTAGTACGGAAACTAGTTAGCGCCGGCGCAGATATCTGCGCTGTGGAACCGGCCTCGCATTCTCTTGAAGAGGTGTACCTGGAATTAGTAGAAAACGAACATGAAACCGTGACCGCCGGATGAAATACATGAAGTAGGTGATACATATGCATAAAGTTTTTATTATTTTACGCAAAGAATTCAGCGAAATTTTGCAGCAGCGGGTCCTTCTTTACAGTGTTTTTTTGCCGCCGCTGCTGTTTGATATCATTCCATTACTCATTTTGCATCTTGGGAGCAATGGAACGCACGGCAGTTCTATACGGATTCCGTCCCTTCAAGGATTGACCTTATACGAATATACTCAAGGAGTTATTGGAACCGAGTTTTCTAATTTTTATATATTGCTGTCGATGATAGTGCCCAGCACAATCGCTGCATATAGCATCATTGGTGAAAAAAGCAATCGAACACTGGAGCCATTATTAGCTACGCCGGTGCAGCGATGGCAGCTGCTGTCTGGTAAAATCTTAGCGGCGTTATTGCCATCTATATTGGTTACATGGGTAAGCGGCAGTGTGTTTGTTGCCGAATTGGCTATTTTCACAGATGCGAATGTTGTCTCTCACGTAGTCACCGGGGGCTGGCTCATACTTTTTATTTCCGGGACTCCTCTATTAGGGTTAGTTGCTGTCTCGATTATGACGGCTATATCATCGCAAGTAAACGATACTCGCACTGCGCAGCAGCTCTCGATTTGGGCCGTGGTTCCCATTATCGGGATTATTCTTGGAGAACTATCAGGTAAGTTTGAGTTGACGGTATCTATTGCCGTTGTTTTTGACCTGATATTGATCCCCGTTGCGATCTTTCTGACGTGGGGCGCGTCGCAGTTATTTCAGCGTGAGACTATTTTAACACGCTGGAAGTAGGCAGATCTAAGAGAAGCTTTACAAAAAAATCACCTGCCCGAATACCTATCACAATTTATTTTTCACTCAGGCGTGATATAATTGTGTTGACTTTGGCGGGTGATTTTTTATTATCATCTGTGTATCGGCGTATAAACGCACAAAAGACGCAAAGGAACAATATAATAATGCTTCAGTTTTTAGGCAAAATGATACAAGATTGGTACAATACATTCGGATATGGCGGAGTTGTCTTGGCGATGGCGCTTGAAAGCTGCCTTATTCCTCTACCCAGCGAAATAGTTATGCCGCTGGCCGGCGCAATGACGCTGGCGGCTTTCGGAGCGTCGGTAAAATTCAGTCTTTTTGGGGTTGCTCTTGCCGGAGCAGTGGGTAGTGTAATCGGATCTGTAGTGGCGTATTGGATAGGGGCAACCGGTGGCCGCGCATTTATTTTCCGCTATGGCAAATACATTCTTATTTCGCGCCATGATTTCGATATTGCGGATCGCTGGTTTTTGCGTCATGGTTCACCGATTACATTTTTCTCGCGCGTTTTGCCGGTAGTGCGCACATACATCTCTTTGCCGGCAGGCATTGCCAAAATGAATATTTGGCGATTTATGCTATTTACATTTCTTGGCTCGTTTATTTGGAGTTATGCTTTGGCGTATGTCGGGCAGAAACTTGGGCAGAATTATGATAAATTATCGTCATATTTTCATGGATTAGACGCATTTATTGTTGCGGCGTTCGTTATCTTAGTTGTTTTGTATGTATGGCGCCATTTTCGCAACGAAAAAAAATACAGCGAAATGCATGATAATCCGGATATGCAGCCAACCAGCAAAATGCCCCGGATTCGCTAACTGAATACATTGTTGCGCAACCGTTTCGCATTCAGGCAGAATTACTCCGGTGTTGGCGCCGGAATATAAGGAATAGCGTTATGTATACAACTGTAAATAATTCACATCCGGCGCCTAAACGTTCTGCAGGTAGAAGCAACACATGGCTTATTATTTTAATAAGTTTTTTTTGTGGTGTGCTTTTTACGTTTATTATAGGAATATTTGCGCTGCCGCATTCCTCTGCGCCGGCAAACACAGCGCAAAGCGGTTCGGTAACAATTATACTCAGCCCAGATATATTGGATATTTTGGCGGAGCGCGGCTTGGCAAAATTGCCGTCACAAATACCGGTGTCACTTTCACAAATTCAATTTACCACCCAGCAAAACGGCACGTTGCAATTAACAGCTCAGGCGCATACTGCGCTTGGAATAACCGAGCCGGTTAGTTTTAATTGCGCTCCATATATCAGCTCATCCGGGCAGCTGCGGGTCGCGATAAATTCTGCGCAGTTGGGCGGGTTGCCGGTAACCGGCTTTACCTCTGCGGTAGAATCTTTATTAAACAGCCAATTCGACGCAGTAACTGCAGGATATATTTCCAGCGGATTCACATACCGGCTTACTAATGTTGAGGTTGTCAGCGGGGGACTTTCGGTAACCGCAATTGTATCCGCCAATAATATTGCGCTGCTGCGTTATCCCTAAGTTGGCCAGATTTGCCGGCGCGAATAATATCTATGCATAATTTTTGCAGCAGATCAGATTGCGGCCGGCCAAATGAGCCATGAAAGCGCAATTTTCAGCGATTCAATAAATCAAGCGTTTCAAAAGGATTAACAGCGCGGACGGAATCTTTCAAAAACGGATATGCGGCAATCAGTGATTCGGCCATTTGCCAAGCGGCGTGTCGATACGAAAAGTGGCCGCCCGGTTTGCTGCGCAGTTCGGCAATATATGCGGCTTCAGCAATATCCATTTTAAAAACGGCGCGCTGTCTGGCGCCAAGCGGCGCTAAATAGAGGCCGGCGGCAGTTTCGGGGAAATCTTTTGCTGTTGCGATAGCTTGCGCCATTCTTGCAGAAAACTCTCGATATAAACCAACTTCTTGAGCAATTGCGGCTCCTTGTGGGCCAAACGCAAGGGGGAAAATATCGGCGGGATCATCGAATCCCATACCCAAACCAGGCTGGGGCAAAATCTGCAAGCAGCGGCGATGCCGATGAAAGTCGCGCAGCGCGCCAAAATCGATCAACATATCAAACACAATCATATAACCAATGCGCTGCGCGCGCAGCAACTCATCATGTTCGCTGCGCAACTCCATAGCGGCGTTCCAAGCGGCGGTTTTTGCTTCGTCGGCAGCGCTGCGCGCATATTCCAGCGCCTGTGTATAACGCAAATTTGGTGTGGTGAGGTAAATGATTTCCGCGGCAAACGCTTCTAATGGATCGGTTTCCGGCGCGGCTAAAATAATTTTGCGTGTATCTTCCGGTGGCGTGGTGATCATTGGCGCGGTAAAGCGCAGCGCCTTGCGCGCCGCATCTGCCGCTTGCGACTGAAATGGCGCTGCGTCGGTATATTTAACCAAGGTTGGCGCCGCGGCGGTTTCGAGCAATCCTAAAGCAGATAATTCGCGCAATAATTCGTCGGTTTGTTCATCCGAAAGATGAGCAGATTTGCTTGCCTGCTGCAATTTTTTCGCAAAGAAATTATCGGCAGGGTTGCGGGCTGCTTGCCGCATGGCTTCCGCAACATCGGTCAGTTCGGGAATATGTAACGATTTCAGCCGCACAATTTGCTGCTCTAGTACACGCGCGCTGGTAATCTGCCCAACACTGGTAAGTGTCGCCAATGGCAGAAAATAGCGGCCCACATCAAAGGCGCGCGCTTTCACGATCCTTTTATAAGCGGCGGGGTCCATATCAGCGGGTTTTGGGGTAATTTGTTCAATGACATGTACGGAAGAATCGGTCATATAGCGATAATTATCTAGCGCGATTTGCAGCGCTGCGCGAAACGGTTCGAGCAATTTGGGGTTTGCAGTGACGGATTGCGGAATATAAAAATTGTCTTTATGAAAATTTTGATATCGTGTGGAACGGCTTTGCCCATCCCACAATGATTCATCGGTGATATAAAATTCGGCTAGCAGCGAACAATTTTCAATAGCCATAGTAACATGCGCCAAATCTGCAATTGAGCGATGCCCATATTGGAAATAAAACGTATTGAGAAAATGCTCGGCGCGCTGCGCGGAAAGTTCTTCTATACTTTGCGCCATTGAATGTAACGAGCGGCTATATTTAGCCAGCGCGTAAGCTTGAATTTCCGGTGGGGCGCCATAAGACGCATATACTTCCATAAGTTAAGCTGCCTTACATTGCAAAGGTAGCGGCGCAAAACGCGCTGCATATCTATTATATTCAATATTGCTGAAAAGGTCGACTTGTGTATGGCAATATTTCGGATTGGCATAGCACAAAAAAACCGCATAATTTACTATGCGGTTCCGCAAATGCTGCTGTGTTTACGCCGAAAATTAATTGACGCTGTTATCGGAATAAGAGCGAACTACCGCGGCGACTTTTCCTTGAACTTTCCAAGATGCGTTCCATTCATCGGAATCAACATAAATAGGATCGTAATTTTTGTTGGAGGGCTGCAGCCGAATGCGGCGATTTTCCTTGAAGAATCGTTTCAATGTGGCAGAACCGCCTTCACCTGCGGCGGTATTTGTTGCCACAATAATATCGCGTTCAGTAATAGCGGTAGTAGGCTCAATAATGACGAAGTCGCCGTTTAAAATGCCATCTTCAATCATAGAGTCGCCGCGAACTTGCAATGCAAAAACTTCTTTGGTAAATTTAGCGGGATTCAAAGAAGTTAAGAAATCCGGCGCTTGCGAAAAATGTTCCAGGGGTTGGCCGGCAGCGATAGCGCCGATAATAGGAATTCCGAAATTTTTGCCATCCGGGTGAATAGAAAGCTCAGCGGCGAGTTTTAGTTTTAATCCGCGGCTGGAATGTTGTGTGCGTTCAATATACCCTTTTTCGGAGAGCATTTTTAGATGATAGTCTATATGCCCTGTAGAAGATTTGCCAAGGCTGCGTCCGATTTCGCGATTGGTAGGGGGACGGCCGTTTTCAGCAAAATATTCTTCGATAAAGGTTAATATTTTGCGCTGAATTTCAGATAATTTTTCCATTTTAAAACCTCTTTTCATTAAGTACGGCGCAGTGCCGCATATCCTTTATACAGGCGCCGTATGCCGTGTGGCAGTCTATATTTCGTGATTTCCGGCGCATAACACATCTAGCAAATTGCGCTGAAACGTAGAAGCAGAACTGAAACCTGCTGATAATTTTCTGCACAAATAGCTGCTATACGGCCTTGGTCTCGCAAAACATGCGAAATGAAAGGCAAACCCCGAATATAAAGTTTTAGTAACCTTATAGATATAGAACTTCAGTTTTATACAATTGTACCATATCTAATTGACAATTGTCAAGTTTGCGTCAATATAACGATAGAAAAGCAGATGTAAAACTATTTCATTTCAGAAATTACTATCTTTAAAAGTGAGAAGCTATGTTCTTTAATAAGCATACAGCGCGCCAAAAATTCGTATATATGTTTGCTATGGCATTTGTTGCCGCAAGATAATTGCGCCGCATAATTTCTGCGCTTTCTTGTTTATAGTATATTTATCCAAGCTAATTTTTTAGAAAAAAGTATCATTAACGCTTACAAGAAGCCGGTCAAGTGCCACAATATATCGTTTGTTTATAAAAGATATGTTTTGGGAGGCGCCCCAAACCCCGCGCAATGGGCTACTGCCCCTTACGTTTCCCCAATTTTGTGTACCAAAGCGCCGCGCCGGAGCGAAAGTGTTGCCCGTATCTTTTGCGTTAAGTTGGTTTAGAGTATATCTTCAGTTGGCAAATTATTATTAAAAGAACGAAGATATTGTCTCCCTTTTTCTGATATTCCCCAAATTCCATGGGGAGTATTTGATGACATATATCCACGTTCTTTTAATCTGAATCGCAACCATTGAACCGAATTTTTCCATCGTATTTCTTTACCAGATGGCAACAATTCCCAATCCTTTTCATTTAATTGATCTCGCATAATTTCACCTACTCGATCAATGATAGGTGTCATTCGTGCGGATCCTCCAAATTCTACTAAAGCAGTTAATAGGGGAACAATATAATTTTCTTCAGGTGTTTTTTGTCCACTGTATACGGTATATTGTTGTCTTACGCTGTTCTGCTGATTCGCAGGTGGAAGATAATTGGGGGATGAATCATGGGGATTTGGCGCAAGTTGTTCCAATGGAGGAATAGATGAAATATCATGTTGTGGAGGGGGTATCACTACAGGAATTTGTGCTTCTTGAGCAGAAAAATTGGTAGTAAATTGTTGATTTTCCACATCTAATGCTCCGCTATTATTTTGACAAATAGATTCCCAAGTATATTTAATGCTTTGCATCTGAGTTAAAATCAGTTCAATTTTTTCAAGGATCTGGATAGTAGTACTTGCTTCAATGGTTCTTTTTTGTTGGAGGGCCAATAAAGCTGAATCGTTTAATTTAACGATTTCGGATTCAAGTTCTTCAATGGTAAATTCAATGGCAATTTTTATACTTTCACTAAGTTCCATAATCTAGATATAACTCCGGCAAATTAGGGATATTAAACAGCTGTTTAATAAAAATATAGCAATTTAGCGCGTAATAATATCAAGTATATACCATACAACCGGATATAAGAAAATGGGATAACTACTCAGGAGGTAAAACCAGGAATGACTATTCTAACTATTCTGCGGATGTAATAGCCAATCCCCGCGCAAGGGGCTGCAGCCCCTTGCGAATCCCCGGTTATGTGCGCCAAAGCACCGTTATATATCGCTTGTTTAATATAAATGCCACTTGGCTACCAACCTGACCATTGCTAATGCCATCATGTATGCAGTGGACGCCGCTGATGTGGTCGTGCATAATACTAGCGTGATAATCTTATTAGAGAACATATTCTCCAAGCTAAAGAATCCGCTGGTAATAAAGTTGCTGGCGCTGTTGCATATGTTCAAGGAACTAATATATTTCTTGGTTCAGGTGTTTCTGGAAAAGCTGGAACTGGTAATTTTGCCTCATCCATAATGAGATTGGAAAATTGTAGTTGGCAATAAAATTTCAAGAATATGAACCACTTCATAATCAATTACCTAACAAAATAGTTGCTCGACATCCTTTAGGTTTGTATTTGTTAATGACAATTACACAGAGTCGAGAATGTGCCATATGGGATACCAAAACAAAAAAAATCTGTTGGGAGCCGGAAAGTGGAATGATAGAAAATGCTGCTTGGTTGCAGCAGGGATCTCAATTAGTATATATTACAGCGAATATAAACAAACAATTATATAATAAGACAATAGAGTATTATTATACATTTTGTCGTGTTCAGTTGCCAGAAATGAAAAAATTGTCCGCTATACCCTTTGAACCTCGTTTTGAAGGCATGTTTAAAATGACCATTGCGCCTTCTGATTCTTTAGCTGTAGTGCAATGGGTCACTCAAGGCGCTTCGGGCTGGGAATTTATTTTGATAGACGTAAATGGAGATAAGCAGATAAAAGAAGCAGGATTTGAAGTTGATGGAAATGATGCTTATAAAAGCAAACCGGCTTATAGTCCAGATAATAATTATAGGACTTTCGCTTTTGGCTAGTTACTTGCGAGAAGAAGAGGATATGATAACTCTCCAACAATATGTCAGCTATTTAGTGAGCACACCAAACAATCATACCTGTACCAATCTTGCGGATCACTTAGA
>JAJYBV010000141.1 GCA_021778805.1 Chloroflexota bacterium
TTTAGATTTGTATTCAGCAATCGATGAGCGGCAAAATACCCATTATGGCGCTGTGAAATAAGTATATGAAAACTTCCCCAAAAGACAGCTCTATCAATTCCTGACGATAGTATAACATAGATTTTTCATAAATTCAATACACAAACAAATAATTTCAGCCCATATTTTTGGAATCAGAAATGAAATTTACATCATCTTAGTATAAAATAACTACTCAGGAGGTAATGCCATGTATGGCTTTTCCAATAACAGCGCGGCTACAACAGCCTGGGATTCGTAAGGGGCGGCAGACCCTTGCGCAGGGTTTGGGGTGTCCCCAAAAATTATTATTTTAAACCATATTCCCAACGCAATAGTGGTAGCCGGGAAGCAAGGGCGACCGCAAGGGTCGCCCCTACCGGATTGCATTGCCTCATGTGTAAACGTGCGGTATACTTTAAAACAAACGATATGTGGCGGCGCTTGTGCTTCGGAGCGGTGCAGGTGGCCACCCATAGGTACCGTGCAGAGTTTGTTCAACAACAGGCACTATGGGGTACTCAATGTACTCCGCTCTGTTGGTCTTCATCCTGATTAAAATAGTAAAGTTCATCATGACAGCGCGGCAGCAGCCACTTGGGATTCATAAGGGGTGGCGCCTGCACCATACGCAGGGCTTGGCGCTTCCCAAATACATTTTTATATAAAATGAAACACTGAGCGGTTCACATGCGGCCACACAACACCTATGCCGCGCTATATCTTCTGCACGATACTGAACTTGGCAATACACCCTGAAGAGTTACCAAATTTCTATGCATGCGCAGAATGTTATAGTGCTATAACTCAGCCATTGGCATTTGCTGTTTGCAAAAATTTAATTGCCGCTATCAGCTGTGTATCATTGGTTAATCCCTGACCGGCCAACACTGAATTTTCACTTTGGTTCAGCTCCTGAAGAGTTAAGGGATTTTCCGGAAAACTATTCGCAGGCAATGTTACAACTTGCGTTGGAATAAGGCCAACACCCGGCTGAAAGTGAGTTTTATCCGGCGTTAAATATTCTTTAATACCTAATAGCAACTGCGAGCCATCCGGTAAATCAAACTGTTCCAGCACGGTATCTGTGCCAAATGTTTGTACTCCAATAACCGGCACATTGGGCCGATTATCGTGTATGGCAGCGGTTACTATTTCAGCGGCGCTTGCTGTGCCATTATCTACCAATATTGCCATTGGCATAGTTAAATGCATGCCATCAGACTGCACCATATCCGGAGTAATGCTGCCATCTGAGGATTTTTCATAAACAATAACTTGGTTATTTGCCAGAAAATCACTTGCCACAGCTATCGCTTCGCTTACATATCCGCCAGGATTACCCCGCAAATCCAGAATTAATGATTGCATACCTTCTGTTTGCAAAGTTTTTAGTGCAGACGCTAACTGCTGTGACGCGCCGAGATCAAATCCCGATAACTGCACAAATCCAATTTTATTCTGCTGAAAATAATCAAATGTTACCAGCGGCGCGCTAAAAGATTGCCGGGTAATTGTAAACGTAAGATTCTGTTTTGTGCTGGAGCGATAAACTGTTATTGTAACCGGTGTTCCTTGTTTTCCGCGCACGACTGAGCTTAACTGAGATTGAGTCGCATGCGTTACATCCTGCCCGTTTACCGAGATAAATTGATCGCCGGGTAAAAGACCGGCAGTATTGGCCGGCGCTTTAGGAATTGTTGCTTGAATGACATTAATCACTCCTGAAGCAGATTGTTCCTGTTCCAGAAATACGCCGATACCCACAATATCACTATTCGTAATCTGTGCGTTAAACTGCTGCACTTCCTGTGGAGTCAAAAAGCGCGTATGCCCAGTATCTCCGAGTGAATTAACCATGGCAGAGATCATATCATACGCCATCTGCTGATGATTAATTGCGTTTTTATTAACATAATACTTGTCAATTAACGACCATGCATCCCAAATAGTAGAAGAATATGGCTTGGCAGATTGTGGAACAGGATTATTGATTACCTGATTACTGAACCATCCACCAGTAAACGCTAAAGCCATTAATACAAATACAATCAATGCAGATTGCGGGGTCCGCCCATTTCGTGAAGAAGCTGGTTTAGGCTGCCAGTCTGTGGATTGGTTTGGTTCTTGTCCAAAAGATGGTTCTTGCAACACGGAAGACTCCTTGAATTAAAGGAAAACAGCAGTTGTTTTCTAGCAAATTTAACATATGCGTCAGTTTTATGGCTGCGGCCACATTTAAACTATAGCATTATTTTCGCCGATTAAGAAATACACTGCGATGTTTTTACTTTTAAAGATATCAAAAATTAAAAAATATGCGCAGAAAAATCATTCTGCGCATACAAATACCGGTTTTTCCTCGATAAAGGCATCAACTGCAATTAAGCCGAGATATAAACCTGTGGCCAATCTTGATCAGACATGAAGCCATCACCAGGGAGATAGAAATTTTTAACGTTTGGACTGAGCCGATAAATGCCTTTGGGCTGACCAAAAGGAATCCACGGCACAAGGTTGGTTAATTGCTGTTCAATATTAGCGTACATTTGGTATCGCTGTGTTTGATTCATTTCGCTGTCTGCAGCCTTCATTTCATTGACAAGTGCGACATCGGTGTTGTCTATGCCAACATTCGATGCATTATTACCCGAACCAGGCAAAAACTGATTTGAAGTAAAGTCCTGAGGATCCGGATAGTCTGCGATATATCCGCCGAAACACCAAATACCAAGGGCAGATTGCGAGCCAATTGTTGTCTGCGCTGTGTTGGTAAATTGCAAAATAATACTGACGATATCATTAAAATTATAGGTTGAAACATCAGCTTTCACATTCAAACACAGCACCGAACTCATCATTGATGCAGCCTCTTGCACAAACTGTGATATTTCCGGAGAATCACTTGCCCCATAAAAGGTGATTGGCTGTTGGGTCGAGTTTCCTTGAGCGTCTACTCCATAGGTATATCCACAGGTGTTTTTCCTCGTAGAAACAAAATGATTCCCGATAATATATGGGCACATCGACTGAGCGGTATTTTGCAAACACTGCGTAGCCGCTAATCCAATAAGCGCTTGTGCCTTTTCAATATTGCCGGAAATGGATGCGCTGGCAGTTGAATCCGGTGGATTAAGCAACTGGGTATTATAGCCGGGTATTCCAAACGGAATAAAGTGATTAGTTGGCGCAAGAGCGCCGCCATAAACTTGATCTACCAAATATTTTTTATTGATTGATAAATCAAATGCTTGGCGTACAGCTAAGTTATTAAATGGCGCAACAAATTTATTCAGGCCAATATAATCAATTTGTAAATTATTTACCGAATGAAAATCGGTAAAAGCACTGGCTGTTTGATATTCCGATGGTGGAACCGTTGCTTCCTGCACCTGATTATTCTGATACCATGTATATGTTAAATCGGGATTAGAAGTAAGCGGCATAACCACTTTCTGTAAATTTACCGGGTTCCCTGCATTGCTGCCCATCCAATTGGGGTTTGGCTTAAATATTATTTGTGAGGCAGATTGTGGCTGTACAGGATTACCGCTGCTGTCTGTCCAAGCAGAAATTTCAAATGGACCAGATTGCGCCAATCCAAGATCGTAGTGTTCGGAATATGTCGAGGCTCCGGTTTGCGCGCTGTAATATTTTTGATAAACACTTTGCTCAATCGGTTCAGCGGCTACAGTAGCCATATCATATGGAAAAAACGCGATTGGCTGTGTAAGCGTAAATACAATCGTTTGGTTATCGGGTGTTTGTATACCCGAAATAGTAGAGGCTGCTCCTGTTGAATAAGCCTGCACGCCTTGTATATATTGCAAGAACATATACTGAAATTGCCCGCCGGCGCAACTGTTGCGATTTGCCGCAATGGGCGAATTATAATCTCCGCCGGAAGTACATAAATTTGGTGAAAGATCGTGCGCAAAGGCAAAGGCAAAATCCTTTGAAGTCAGCGCAGTTCCATCACTCCATTTCAAGTTAGGCCGCAAAGTAAACGTCCACGTTTTGCCGCCATTGGTGTTTTGCCAAGATTGCGCGGCGTCGGGAATTATTTGCAGACTGCTGTTAAAGGTAAGCAGCTGTGCTTCTATCATATTTAACACAATAACTGAATACTCAGTATAGGCATATGCGGGGTCTAAATTTAATCCATTACCGGAGGTAGGAGACGCCGTCCAATTGGGCAGCGCAAATTCAGCGCCCGGATTCGGATAAGTAAATGTTTGATTCGCCGCTTTACCTGTTGCAGCGCTAGCGTTCACGGAACATCCGCTTAGCAATAGTGCAAGACCAATCAGTAAGCTTAACGCGAGAGAAGCATATTTGCGAATTGATATTGGAAACATATTTGTAGATACCTGCGCTTGTTTGGTAGATTTAAGATCCTTGATTTTCCATAAGCAGTTCCGGCGTTATAGCAAGATACTTTAAGAGTCTGCCGGAGATTTATGATGTAAGCACTATTCTACCAATCATTCTAAAATGTGTCAATACTTCTCAAACCATTTGGCCAGATTGTTTGCATGCTCGTTTCTCCAGAAAATTGCTGATGGCCTTATATTTTCATCAGGATGAAGATCAACTATAATGGACCCCAAAGTCAAGACAGTCACAGAAGGTGTGCTAAGGTGTCCTCCTTTCATTGGTAAGCTTGCTCATAAAGCAAACAGTGTCTTCCTCATAGGGATATCATTCCCCTGGTTTC
>JAJYBV010000053.1 GCA_021778805.1 Chloroflexota bacterium
TGTCATGACCTTCCGAACGGAACCAGGATTTCTCCTGACCGAGTCTGGTGAACGTGCCCTTGCGGGACTGGGCCTGGACTTTCGTGGCCGAAGCCACTGAGTCTTCAGCTCAGTGGTTGTTCACTATTGTTAAGACCACGCCGGCCAAACGGCGCCCGGCTGCACATCCACCTGCTTGGTTGCGTTAATTGAACCAACAATTAACGCTGTTGTCGGCTGCGCCGCTGGCTGGGACTGCTCAAGCTGAATCCAAGCCAGATGATTTAAATCCGGGGACGGAATCGGTTCAGCTTCCACCATATCAGCGCCGTTATTAAATGAACTGGTAAGCAAAAGGCTGTGCGCCTGCGTTCCATCTGCGTTCATCACCCACAAATCGCCATTATGCATAAAAAATATTTTGGTTCCATCGACAGACCATTGGGGTGAACTGATACGTGCGGTTTCGGGCTGCAATGCGCTATTTGATGAGTACAGTATTTTGCCTTGTGAGCCATTAGCGGAATATTCAATGATACTGCTGCTGCCATTAGCGTCTTCTTCCACGGCAACAATATGCGAGCCATCGGCAGAAAACTGCGCCTGCATAACACTGCCGCCGGATTGCAGCGGGCTGAGCGTTTGCGAGGATCCGCCTGCGGAAAGTAACGTCACGCTTGATTGACAGGTGCCATTCGATACAACATACGCCGAACCATCCGGAGCAGCGCTAAAAGTAAGCCGCAGTCCGTTAAATCCATTGATCACCAGGTCTACCAAACTCAGCAATGCATTAGATCTGGTTGTGTTATCACCGCACAGCGCCGTGCTGCCGCTGATTTGCGGTATAGGAATGGTTGTTTGCAGCTGCCCGCTGGCAATATTCATAACTAATACAGAAAGGGGTGTCGTTTTTAATGTAGGGCTTAAAACCCGGCCTTGAAATGCAATATCTTGTCCGGAGTTTACCCACACAATTTGCCCGCCGGAATCGGGATTAGGCGGTGTTATATTTTTAACTAATATACCTTGACGGTTAAATATATATATGAAATTTCCGTTATTAATGTTTGGCGCCGGCCCAAACACAGCTATTTCCTGGCCATCCGGTGACCATGACGGCGGCCCATAGCACGAGGCGTTTTGCGGACACTGTGAAGAAGAAATCGCGTGTGCGTTTGATCCATCGGCGTTGGCCAGCCACACATTGCCGTCTATGCCGATAAACGCCAGCAGCGCTCCGCTTCCCAAATTTACCCCTGTATTTTGATTATCGTTGCTTGCGCCGCAGCCAGTAAATAATAACACTACAATAAATCCGATAAGAAGCGCGACGCGCGGCGCTGCAAAAAATCGCCGTTGTACACGGAATAACATGAACACCAACCTCCTGATTAAAACCGCTGATCTGTTTGCACAGATCAGCGCAAAACAATCTCATATAATTATGGCTGAGTAGGGTCTTGCCCGTTGATTAGCCAAGTATAATCTAAACCGGGAAACGCATAGCTTAACTCATATTTATCCTTTATACAGCCCCAATTCGCGCAAAAATAATACGTGGTTGAACCTTTTACAAACTTCAGACCTGCTACATTATCATTTGTGGCAAATACACTCGGCTGAAATTCCGGATACATTTGCTGCGGCACCGTATTAGACTGCGGGTTGCATTGCGTTGTGGCAGATTTTCCGGCCGGTGGCGCCATGCCGGTGTTGCAATCTACCAGCGCCAAATGCATATCCGAAGGAATTGGGAAATAACCGCCGGGTGATGGGTTGCTTTGCGCAACTTCATATGACGGCGGAGTTCCGGGCATATGGTAATGATCGATAGCAAAATCCATTAAATAATTAAAGATGTATCCGGCGCCGGCAATACCGATGATATCCGGCGAGGCAGGCGCGCCATTGGCGTTTCCTGCCCAAACACCCAAAGCCAGCCATGGCGTATAACCCGCAGTTACAATATCTACCACGTTTTGGCTGGTGCCTGTTTTAGCCGCTACAGATCGCCCATAGTAATTCAGCGGGTTATTGGGGCCAAAGTCGCCGTCACGCGCCTCATTATTTGATAAAACGCTGCTAATCATATATGACGCCTGCGGGCTGATAGCCTGATAGCCCTGCGGGGTGGTTCCAGCCTTGAATAACTGCTGCCCCGTTGCGGCGTTCAATATCGGCCCGCCGGTAGACGTAGTAATCGTTTCGATAAAATTCGGCGGAATATGATAGCCGTTATCCGCAAATGTTGCATAAACACTTGTTAAATTTAATAGAGAAACCGGCTGCGCGCCGATCGCTGTCGTTGGGCCGAATTGCGCTGCGTTTAAGTCACCCGGCGCATTGCCGACCGGTAACCCCAAACGCTGCGCCATCGTAAAAAACGGTGAGCTGTATGAATCTTGTAAACCAACAAAAGATAGGGTAAGCTCTGCCGGAGGGTTCAGCGAATTACCCAGCAGATAAGTCAATGGCTGGGGGCCTGCCCATTGAAAAGGCGTATAGTCATGCGGCAGATAATTGTTGCCGCACAAAAATACATCAGCCGACGGCTGCTGGGTAATATTCTGCGGGCTGCCCGGAAAACATGTTGGCTGATCATTAATAATAGTTCCCGGATTCCAGCCCATCTCAAACGCGGTAGAATATTGCACCGGTTTAAACGATGAGCCAAGCGAACGCGGGGAGGTTGCAACATTTACCTGTCCGGATGTTTCCAGCGCGGTGTCGTAATAGTTTGCGCTGCCCACCATAGATAAAATATTGCCATTGCGGGGATCTATCGCTACAATGGCGGCGTCATTTACATTTTTTCCGCCTTGGCTATCGGGGGAAGATAGCGCTTTCACAATACACGAAGCATGCGTTGGTGCGGCTAATGCGTTTACTTGTTGAAGATATGCATATTGCTGTGTGCCAAAACCTGAACCGCAAAACCAGTTATCGATCGTGGCATTTTTATATCCATCGATATTTATACCAAAAATGGTGCGATACGCTAAAAATTCGGCGTATTGCTGCAAGCCAACACGGGCAATTTCAGAAGCAGGCAAACCGGCCAGTTTCCCTGTTGTGGGATCGACATATATTTTCTCCAGATCGCTTTGGGGAATGCTGGGGTCACCATAATCCAGCGTTGTATATATTCTCCAGCCGGAGCTTGCAAGCTGCTCATAGCCGCCCGGCAGCATACTAGAGAGCTGCTGAATAACATAGTCAACAAAACCCGGCGCCAATTTTCCCGATTGACCGATCTGATTATCGTAATGAATTTGGCGTGTATACGTGGAAGGATCATATTTCGATGGATTATGGATGGCGTTAAACGCCTGCAGCCACAAATTTTGCTGATTTTGAGTTGCTAAATACGTATATGGGTACATTGTGCAGTCATTTGCCGGGTTTAAATCAAAGTTTTTGGGAATGGTAATTTTTCCGCTGGCAGGAAAAAACGCGCTATCTCCCGGAACACTATAGATATCATTCAGCACGGTCTGCATACGGTCTAACGCACACGAAGGATCATTGTAGGGCATATATACACCCGGTGACTCCGGAATACCGGCCAGCAAAGCAGCTTGCCACGGCTGAAGCTGCCATGTGGCAGATTCCGTTAAACTGGATTGACCTTTCGCAATGCAGCCGTTCTGCTGCGCATAATTATAATACGATTGCTCATCCGGGCTAAGCGTAAATCCAGATAAAGGCTTGCCTGTGGTGAGATCGAGAGGAATTATTTTAGGCGCAAGATGAAAATATACTTCTGAAGCTGCTTCTATGCCATACACAATTCCACCATAGGGAATGGAGTTGAGATACATCGTAAGAACTTCTTGCTTAGAATATACTTGCGCTAAATCCAACGCAATAATCGCCTCATCTAATTTTCTTGTCACAGATTTATTAGAGTCTTGCAGCACCAAATTTTTCACAACCTGCTGTGTGATGGTGCTGGCGCCCTGAGTTGCTCCATGAGTAACCAAATCTACATAAGTTGCGCGAATGGTTGAAGTAAAATTTACTCCGGCGTTTGTCCAAAATGTTTTATCTTCTGTATCAATTGTTGCCCGAATAATTGTTTGCGGAATCTGGCAAAAAGCAATCGTGTTTTTTATGCCGCTGGCTGTAGAGGCAGAATTATAAAACTGATAGAGCAGCACACCATTGCGATCATATATTTTTGTTGTTGATGCCTGCTGCGCCTGCGATAAAAATAAAATATTCTGATAATATTTATTTAACAGCACATTTGAATAGACACCTAAACTGGCAAATCCGCCAACTAATACGGTCAAAAACAAAACAAACGCAATATTCGCAACCGATCTTTTTCCTAAATCTGCAGAACTTGGGCGAATTAACGCTTTGCGTTTTAGTAAGCGTATCGTTAAAGATCGCCGGCGCTGCGAAGATTGCGCCACTGCGCGCAGTGGCTTGCGGATGTTTCCTCTTTGCGAAGATCCTTGATAATTTCCGGGCATTTGTCTGCTGTATTCATCATTAACGCGGTCATCATAAAATCGATCTTGCCGCTGCCGCGGGTCGGCGTTTTCATATCGGTCATCATATTGCGAGGAAGATCTGCCCGATTGGCGATTATCTCTGCTACGCTGATATGATCGTTCATCATTATCGTCTCTGCGGCGGCCGTGCGCGCGAAATTCTCGGCTAATAGATTCATACATGCTGCTCATGCCATCGCGCATGCGGCGAAGAGCGTCCCGCCCATCTGAGCGTCTACCGTTATCCCTCTTGCTGTCTCGGTCATCTCTGCTACGAGAGGATCTTTCATCTTTGCCGCTCGAACGGCGATCACCGCTGCGGTGAGAGGAATCGCGGTAGTTATTCTCATCATCGTTATAGTATCGATTGTCTCGAGAATCATCGTAACCCATGGCAAACATCTCCATAAGCGCCGCGCCGACGCCAGAATAATTAAAAAACTTCACTGTACAGGCTATCATAAGCCCAATCTAATTTTTTCGCAACTTGGCATAGCCAATTTCACACACTAAAGCGCCGCCAAGTATCCCAACCTTCAACAGGTGATGTACCAAACGGCGCTTAAACGCCTTGCCAATTATGGATGAGTTGGATCTTGCCCATTAATTACCCAAGCATAATTCAGCCCTGGGAACGCATAAGGCAATTCACCATAATCCTTAACACATCCCCAGTTTAAACAATAATAGCTGCCGCGCCGAAATGGCGGCATATAGTTTGTATACATATTTCCGGGCTGAAATTCCGGCCACATTTGCGGCGGAATTGGCGCCGCGCTGGGATTGCACGGTTGAGTAGCCGAATGACCGGGATAAGGAGCCAAACCGGTGCTGCAGCTAAGCAGCGCTAAATGCATACCGGCAGGTATAGGAAAATATCCGCCCGGTTTTTGCGCAGCCATGGTGCTTGGCAGTGTGCCAGGCATCTGAAAATGATCAATGGCAAAACTCATTACCGCATTAAAGATATAACCGGCGCCGGCAATACCGATAATATTTGGATCAGCAGGTGTGCCATCGGCGTTGCCGGACCACACCCCAAGGGTAATCCAAGGGGTATACCCAAACGTTGTGATATCTACCACGTTTTGGCTGGTTCCGGTTTTAGCCGCAACGGATCGCCCATAAAAATTCAATGGATTATTCGGGCCAAAGTCGCCGTCGCGCGCTTCATTATTTGACAAAATACTGCTTACCATATACGCCGCTTGCGGGCTGATAGCCTGATAACCCTGTGGAAAAGGATTATACGCAAAAAGCTGTTTTCCGGTAGCTGCGTCGATAATTGGGCCACCATTAGAGTTGGTGATAGTTAAAATAGAGCGCGGGTTGTGGTGCACGCCATTTGCCGCAAATGTGGCGTATTCACTGGTTAGGCTGATCAACGGTACGGGCTGTACGCCAATTGCGGTTGCCGCGCCAAACTGCGATGTTGAAAGTTCTCCCGGGTTATTCCCAACCGGCAAACCGAGCCGCGCCGCCATAGTAAAAAATGGCGAACTATATGAATCTTGCATTCCATCAAACGCCAGCGTCAACTCTGCCGGAGGATTTAAGGAATTGCCCAGCAAATAAGTAAGCGGCTGAGGGCCGGACCATTGATCGGTAGTATAGTCATGCGGCAGATAGTTATAGCCGCATAAAAACCTGTCTGCTGCCGACTGCACACTGGCTGGTTGCGGAGAATTGGGAAAACAAGTCGGCTGATCGGTTAGCACCGTGCCGGGATTCCAGCCCATTTCAAACGCGGTGGAATATTCCGTTGGTTTAAAGGCCGAACCCATTGAACGCGGGTCTATCGCTAAATTATTTTGGCCGCCAACCATCGGATCAGAGCTATTATAATTCACACCGCCAACCATAGCCAAAATATCACCATTGCGCGGATCCAGCGCAACCAGCGCGGCGTCATTCACATTCTTGCCGCCTGCATAACTTGGGTAGCCCAAAGCTTTGGAAAGACATATGGCATGTCCTGGGGACGCAAATGGATTTGGCCCGGATAAATAGGTAAATGTTTGGGTAGCAAACCCCGAACCGCAGAACCAATAGTCATAAAACACATTTTTATAACCATCGATAGTATTGCCAATAATATCCTGCCGAGTAATAAAATCCGCATACTGCTGCAGGCCGACCGTTTGCAATTCGCTTGCGGGAAGCCCGGCCAATTGACCAGTTTTTGGATCGATATAAATTTTCGCTAAATCGGCGTCGGTTAAATTGGGGTTGCCATAATCCAAAGTTGTATAAATATTCCAGCCTAAACTTGCAAATTGGCCAAACCCGCCCGGAAGCATATCCGACAATTGCGAAATAACATAATTTACAAAATACGGCGCAAGTTCGTGCGAAGATCCGGGAATTTCATAGTAAATCTGCCTTTGATAGTTTGCAGGATCTTGCTTCGTTTGTATATGAATTGCGTTGTACGCCTGCTGGTACAACTGCTGGGAAGTAGCCTGTTTATTATTGATGGTGAAATATTTGCCGCCGGAATATTCAAAAATTTGTTTCAGTACGGTTTGCATTCTAGCCAGCGCGTTTTCCGGATTGCTGTAGGGCATATAAGACGATGGATTATCGGGAACGCCGGCCAGCAAAGCCGCCTGCCATGGCTGCAATTGCCATGCGGCAGATTCAACAATTTGATTAGAGCCTTTGGGAATGCAGCCATTGGCAATGGCGTGCTGATAAAAAGATATTTCATCTGGCGTAAGTGTTTGCCCATTTGCCAACGCCAATGTTTGCGGATTGATATTGATGGTTTTAGGAAGATAGTGAAAATACACTTCTGCGGCAGACTCTATGCCATACACAATTCCACCATAGGGAATATCGTTCAAATATATCGTTAAAATATCTTGCTTGCTATATGTTTGCGCGAGATCTAACGCTAAAATTGCCTCATCAATTTTGCGATGCAAAGACTTATTAGAATCGTTTAAAACAAGATTTTTCACAACTTGCTGTGTGATAGTGCTGGCGCCCTGCACCGGTGATTTAGCAATGTAATCGGCGTAGGCTGCGCGAAATACCGAAGTGGGGTCGACACCATAGTTAGTAAAAAACGTTCGGTCCTCGGTGTCTACTGTGGCCCAAATAACGGTATTAGGAAGCTGACAGTAATTAATATCGGTGCGCAATCCAGCGTTTGTCGCCTGCGTATTATACGTTTGATACAGCAGCACACCATTGCGGTCATATATTTTGGTAGACTGCATATTCACATTTTGCGCCAAAGCTAGAATATTCTGCTGATATTGATTTATCAGCGACACAGAATAATAGCCGCCAAATCCGATAAACCCAATGATAATCACCATAATTACCGTAAAAAATGCAAACCAATTTCGCGCTTTTGCGCGCGCCAGCATATCTGTGCGAATGCGGCGCTTGCGTTCGCGCAGCCGCAGCGCAAGGGGCCGATGATACGGCAATCCGGAAGCAATTGTGGCAATCATCGGCGCAGATTCCGTTTTTTGGTTTGTTTGCTGGGACCAAAAATCTGACTGAGAAAGATCCAATGTCTCCGCATTTTCCAAGCGATTGCCTTGTTCGCTTGCAGATTGTTGTGCGGCATGCGTTTGCGGCTGTTCAGAAGCAGCCCCGATAGGTTCATTTGTGGCAGTCGGCGCGGCAAAATCCGCTGTTGGCTGAGTTTCATCATTTTGGGCAGAATCCGGAATCTGTGGTTGTATCTGCTGAGGTTGGTTTTCGTCCTTACCGGATTGACTGGAATTATCAGATTGCATAATGGAATATAACCTTTACTAAGACTTCCTAAAAATACATACGGCAGTTTGAGGAGCAATGCTTCCGGCCATATGTATGAAACACACGCTTTTACCACTTACTTATAAGCGAAATGTGTTCCAATGCTCAGTATAACGGAGCAAATTGAATATCTCCAATCTATGGGCAGAGTATCCCATAACAGAAGTTATTCATAAAGCGAAATCAGTTAAACGGCGATGATCCTGGCCATATATACTGCCTTCAAAGTCATTATCTTATATAAAATAAGACAATCAAGCCGCATATATGTAGACACGCAAAATTAGACTTGACAAAAATTTCACATTTATTCATTGATCAGCTGCGTTAGCGTCACTACCCACAAAATAAGCAGCAGCAGCCCTAAAAATGTCTCACTGAATGGCAGCCATTGCATAGAGGCAATTAGGTGAGCTTGGGCATTATTTGTATAAGCAAAACCAACGAAAGCGCGCGCGCTAAACGCCAGCGCTAAAAAACCGGTGATACTTTTTATGCTGAACGCGGCATACATTCCTGCATACATCCCAACAACCAGCAGCGACCAGCCAACAATCCACAATGGCTGCCGGCCGTATCCACTGATAATTCCCTGAGAAGCAGAACTTAACCAAGAAAGTATTCGCGCCGCCAAAGCGCCAAATCTGCGGCCGCGCCAAGCGTCTAGCGTGGCGTTCCAGCGCGCATGGCAATCCATCCATTTCGATTGTGCGCCAAATCGCCGGGCTTCCGCAATCAAGCCTTGGCCTTGCAAAGCGCTGGCCAACTGGCGATACACCCGCGCGGCCGCGCGAAAATGCGCCTGCTGTGTATTCAAAGCAGAAGATTGCGCATCGATCTCTTCACCGGCTTTTTTTACCAAACGCCAATCAATAACAGTTAAATCTAAAAGCCGCAGTCTGGCGCCGTCGAAGCGTGCCTCATTTAAAGAAGCGCCGCCAAAAAAAGTTTGCTCGTCCATAACCGTCAATTGTAAATCGGCGCCGGTGAGATTGCACAAACTAAAATCGGCGCTGCGCAATCGAGTAATTTTCAGATGCGCGTTTTGCAAATTCGCGCCGACAAAGTGTGCGCCTTCACAGTTTGCTTCAATAAAACTTGCGCCGCTTAAATCGGCGCGTTCAAACGAAACATTATGAAGATCTGTTTTATCAAAACAGGCGCCGGAGCAGTTCGCGCCTTCAAAATTCGCGTTAAAAAGCACCGCGCCGCGCAAATCCGCGCCAGACATAACAACTTCGGGGGCGGCGCACCCCGCTAAATTCGATCCGGCAAGCGAGGCGTTATCCAATCGCGCGGCGTATTCCCGGCGGTCTTCATCCGAGGCAAGCGGATCCGCTAAACCAAAGATAACTCCGGGCATATTCAGTCCCTTCAGGTCAGTGCCGCGCATATCGGCTCCGCGCAGATCCAGCGGTTTGCCACCGGATTCTGTAAGCAGGCGAATCACATCATCGCGCTCTAGTTTTAATGCTTTAAACGGCGCAGGGGGAATATCGCGGGCAGCAATAAAACCCAATGTTAATTTTCGGGTAGTATGGCGGGTCTTCTGCTGAACCACACCGCCGGCAGACAGCGGATGTTCTGCGTGTACTGGCTGTGCTGCTTCGGCAGTGGCGTTTTCTGCAGTGTTTTTTGGGTTATTCAGTTGCTGCGCATCAGTCCGGTCACTCATTACATAATCTCCGAATACAATCATTCCAAGATAAAACAGAACAACCTTCGCAGGAGAAACTAACTTTGGAATAGCTTCCTCTGAATATTTCTGCGAAGGTTTAGGATAGCCCGGCTGATGAGGCGCTACAACAGCGCTTTACAGTCGAACGTCTACATCGATAGTATAATTTTCTAAGCGTTTGCGTACTTCGCGCAGAAACTTTGCGCCTTCCAAACCATCATTGATGCGGTGGTCAAACGAAAGCGAGATGAACATCATGCTGCGAACCGCAATTGCGTCATTTTCAATAACAACAGGACGTTTAATAACGGCGTCCATACTTAATATTCCGGCGTTTGGCTGATTAATAATTGGCGCAGAAAATGTTGTTCCGAATACCCCCGGATTATTGACAACAAAAGTACTCCCCTGTACGTCATCCGGTGTCAGGCGGTTAGAACGCGCGCGCGAAGCTAAATCGTGCAGGCCACCGGCAATTTGAGTTAAATTCAGCGTATCGGTATTTTTAAGGGTAGCAACAACCAGCCCATTATCAGTTGAAATGGCAAAACCGATGTTGATATGTTTGCGAACCTGAATACGATTATCGCTGGTCCAGCTTGCGTTCATCGTTGGCACTTCGCGCAGGGCTTCGCATACTGCTTTCGTAACAAACGGCACAAAAGTTAACCCATACCCATGCTGCGCTTTAAATGAATCTTTATTCCGCTCTATCCATTTCGCTATGTTTGTCATATCTACTTCCATAAACGTAGTGGCGTGCGGTGATGTTGTTTTGCTGCGCACCATATGTTCCGCAATTGCTTTGCGAACCGGTGACAGGGTAATAAAAGTATCTTCCGCAGATTGTCCTGCAGCTGCGACTGCCGGGGCCGGCGCGCTTTTCACCGGGGTTTCGGGCTGGCTGTCGCGCTGCTGCACAAACGCTAATATATCTTCTTTGCGCACTCGGCCGCCTTCACCGGTTCCCTGAACCAAACTAAGGTCTACATTATATTCAGAAGCGAGCCTTCTAGCAAGAGGCGACACACGATCTGCCGCGGAGCTGACACGTTCAATGCCATTTTTAGCGGAAGGTTGGGCAACCACAGCAGCAGCAGCAGCAGCTCCTACAGAAACCGGCGCCGCAACTTCAGATTCAATTTCGGCAATAACGGCGCCAACTTTCACCACTTCATCAGTTTGCGCTACAATGTGCGCCAATTTTCCGGCAAACGGTGACGGAAGCTCTGTAGTAATTTTATCAGTGATTATTTCAACCAACGGCTCGTCGCGGCGAACTATATCTCCCTCATGTTTCAGCCAATTGCCAACAGCACCTTCAGAAACGGTTTCACCAAGCTGAGGCATGGTAACACGTTGTATAGCCACAAAACACCCCTTCGTGCAGATTATATCTGATTTAATTGACATATGTTAATTGAGAAGTATTTAACACATATCATAGTATATGAAGGAATAGAAAACTATTCCACCACTTCGCCTTATTCAAGGGCAGGCTGACTACAACAGCCGCTACGCGCTGGCCTTGCGGCGAACACGCTACATGTTTTGTTCAACATTGCTCCTGATAGTGATTCACTCGCTGCTCCCCACCTACTTGATAGAATTATAGGACCTATGCGAAGTTTCGCTGCCGCAGCCATCGGGCTTTTCACCACAAGGAGTCAGGTCATCATGTCTTGGACTCTTAGAGTATATCACTTTTTTTTCAAGGAGTCAGTTTCCTATGAATTGCTATCATTTTCTATATTTCTTATTGGTATTTATCATACTACTTCTCATATTTTCTACATGTTTCAGAGAAAACGTCAAGTTACCTGTACACTTGGCGGCAAAACATGCGCAGATGCTTACAAATTACATCAAAATGACACTGCGAATCACGGCTACAAAATCCAGGGATTCGTAAGGGGCAGATGCCCCTAGCGCGGGGCTTGGGGCGCCCCCAAAACATTTTAGTATAAAAATGAAACACCGCGGCGCGCTGCTATTTCCTTTGATAAATATGCACAGCGCGCTGTTCGGCGGCCAACACGGCTTCGCGCAGCGCTTCGCTGAACGTTGGGTGCGCATGAACGGTATTGATAATTTCGGTGGCAGTTAATTCGCCTTTCATTGCCAGCGCAAATTCAGCAATCAAATTTGGCGCATCTGGCCCGGCGATTGAAGCGCCAAGAATCTCGCCATAGCGGCCCAATATTACTTTTATCATCCCTTCGGTGTCGTTAGACGCCAATGCTTTGCCGTTCGCTGCCCATGGGAAAGTTCCAACCTTCGCTTGCGGATCTTTTTCTTTCGCTTGCGCCTCAGTCAGGCCAACAGAAGCAAGCTCGGGGAAAGTAAACACCGGGCGGGGAATAACGGTGTAATCCATAACCGCGTCGTGCCCCATACAATTTTCGGCCGCTATTTCACCCTCAGTCATAGCTGTGTGCGCTAATTGGGTTTTGCCGGAAAGATCGCCGATAGCATATATTCCGGGGATATTCGTGCGCATATGGTCATCTACAACCACTTTATTGCGATCCATTTGCAGCCCATGCTGAATTAAACCCTGTATACCTTCGGGATTTGCCGTTCGTCCAACGGCAACCAGCACATATTCACCTGTAAAACTCATTGGGCCGTTCGGTCCGGTGGCAGTAACTACCTTGCCTTCGGGGGTATCTGCAATTGCCTCTACTTTAGTATTCAGGTGAATTTGCGCGCCACGTTTTTTCAGCGACTTTTCTAAATATTTAACAATTTCGGGTTCTTCATAGGCAATCATGCTGGGCAGCATTTCCACAATTGTTACCTTTGATCCAAGCGCATTAAATAAGCAGGCAAATTCAACCGCAATAACTCCGCCGCCAATGCAAATTAGCGAATCGGGAACCTTTGTTAATTCCAACGCTTCTGTACTGAAAATAACATTTTTACCATCGATTCCCGGAAATGGCGGACGAATTGGAACAGATCCCTGCGCTAGAATAATATTTTTAGCGCGCAGCGTAGTTTCAGCGCCGTTTTGTGCAGTTACAATCACTTTTCCCGGTTCATCTACTCGGCCGGCGCCGTTAAAAGTGGTAACGCCGTTAGCTTTCAGCAGCGCAGCAACCCCACCTGTAAGCTGCTTTACCACTTTTGTCTTATACGCAACGGCTTTTACCATATCAAATTTAGGCGGTTCCGCTACAATTCCCAAAGTATCCAGATCTTTAAACTTACTGTATTCTTCGGCGATATGCAACAGCGCCTTTGAAGGGATACACCCAACATTTAAACAAGTTCCGCCAATATATTGCTTTTCGATAACCGCGGCAGATGCGCCAAGCTGCGCCGCCCGAATTGCAGCTACATAGCCGCCGGGACCCGCGCCGATAACAATGACATCAAATTCGGTTTTTGAAGAGGCGCCTGATGCGCCTGCTGAAGTTGCCATAAAAATTATTTCCAGCTTCCATTTTGTAAAATTTATGTTGTGCGCTGTCTGTGAACAGATATCTGCAACACAAAATAGATGTTTCAGCGCGTTCATATAATATCCAATTCAGGATATCACATCATGAAACAGAAAGGCTCGGCATCGCTGCGAATAAATCATCTTTTGCCGGCGCATTCCCTTCAGCAATATTTGTTTTGTCCGATAGTATGAAAGAAGATTAATTATAACCGGTGAAAGTTATATGCAGAATTATCGCAGATTGATTCAAATGGTGGAAAACTGGATGTGCCCGCCCAGAGATGAAACGCAGGAATCCGTAGAAGCATTTGCGGACAGAAAATTTGTTTCAAAATTTTTACCCATACCATTGCTAGCGGTATTTGCCAAAGATACCATTTCATTGGTCCAAACTCCACCAAATTTACTGCTGGCTTTTCTGCTTTTACATGCCTCTGCTGCAATTTGCATATCAATTGCAATTAGAGAAATCCATTTCAAACGATATAAAAACGGGTTGTTCATTGCAATAGTGACAGAAACTTTATTAAGTTACATCATACTCGCTTCAATCCATATCCATGATACGACGTATTGGAGAATTGAACAAGCTACTATTATTATCATGGTTTTGTTACTAAATGGTTTATATATTAATCGGGTTCCTATTTGGATTTTTGCTGGTATCAATAGTTTGATAAGTATAGGTATCAATATAGCAAATTTCCATAACCCAATTACCATACAATCTTTTTTTCCGATTATACCTATTTTTGCGGTTGCTTGGGTTGTACAACTTTATTACCGATCTTTATATACTTCGGTATATGAAGGTGAGTATTATTTAAAGCTGCATCATTCACTGGCAATACAAAATACGAAGATTGAAACTTTAAACGCTACGTTGCAAGATGAATCGAAAAAAAACGCGCAAACCCTTAACCAGCTTGAACTGATTTTTAATTCATCAACCGATATTATGTTCTTTTATAATACAGATGGAGAAATCATCCTTGCAAATAAGCAGGGATTAGATTTTGCTGAAAAACTCACCAATAAACAGACACAAAAAATTCAGTTCACTATTTTTACTCAAGATGGCGAGCGGATAGAAAATGATCAAAATCGCGCAAGAATTTTGGCCCATGTTATGGAAGATGGCCAAGTTCAGAAAATTCGCGTAGTGGCGTGGGATAAAAGTATTTTTATTCTTGAAAGCATGGCAAAAAAACTCATCGATCCTGATGGCAATTGCGTGGGTTATTTAGAGATCATCCAAGATAAAACAATTGACTATAAAAACTCTGAAAAAAATAATATTTTGCAAACTGTAGCCAGACTGTGCAATCACGCTGCCGATATAGAATCAGTTGCGCAAATGGCGCTGACCGGAGCGGCGCAAGGCATACGCTTTTCCTTAGGCGCTATTCTTATTGCAGAGGATGAAAATCCTGATAAATTGCGCCTGCTTTCATCGTATGCGGCAAATGACAAAGTTAAAAAAGTTTTTAAAACAATTGAAGAAAATGTAACAAATCATATTGGCTATATGAAACTAATGCCGCAGTTAATTCAATGTTTTCAGTCTAATACGCCTGTATTTAATTTCCCGGTAACAGACACCAATTTGTTCCATGATAGCGAATACACCGATTATGCGCTTACTTTTCTGCCGCTGCAATTTAATAAAGAAACTTTTGGCTTATTTGGTTTTATGTACAGCGAAAAATCTTTAATAGATCCGTTGCTTATAGACACCGAATTTTTACTTGCCATTACTGAGGAAATTGCAACTTCCCTGCATCGAGCGCTGCTTTTTGAGAACGCACAGAAAATGGCGTTATTCGATTCGGCAACCGGACTGCGCAATTATCGATCGTTGCAAGATGTGCTGCACAGTGAAATATCTATCTCGGCGACAAACGGTTTACCATTGGCGTTACTCATTTTAGATATCGATCACTTCCGGCATTTTAATGAGGAATTCGGGCACGATAGCGGTGATATGGTTTTGCGTTTTCTGGCAGAATATATTGCCAAAATTCTGGGAACAAATGGTTCTGCCGCAAGATATGGCGGCGATGAGATTGCTGTTATTTTACCGGCAAGCAACCTCGAGGAATCAATTGAATTTGCTGAGAAATTGCAAATCGATATTCATAATCAATTATTAGAAATATTTGCGGGTTCCGAAGATTTACTATCATTAACCATTGGTTTAGCCATGTATCCACTGCACGCATCGGCGCCGGGTTCGCTGATGAAGGCTGCCGAACTGGCGTTATTTGCCGCCAAACGCAAGGGCCGCAGGTGTGTTGTTGCATTCAATCACGATCTGCTGCAAGAGCAAACAAAGTCGTTTATTCCGCGAATCATAGCTTCAACGGATTCGTTTGATTTTGGTGATCTTTCGCTGCCAACAGGCAATGAACTGGAAACAGTGCAATCGCTGGTTACCGCAGTAGATTTGCGAGATGGCTATACGGCTTCGCATTCAGAAAACGTCTCTCGCTATGCCGTTGCAATTGCAAAAGAAATTCGTTTAAGCTACGAAGAAATAGAGATTTTGCGCTTAGGCGGATTGGTGCATGATGTTGGTAAAATCGGGGTTTCCGATGAAATTTTACGAAAACCCGGAAAACTAACTGATGATGAGTGGAAAATTATGAAATCGCACACCACGATGGGCGAAGCTATTTTAGCTCCACTGCACCAAATGCGCGTATTTATTCCGCTTACTCGCTGGCACCACGAACGGCTGGATGGCTCGGGATATCCGGATGGATTAAAGGGTGATGAAATCCCTATGCTTGTGCGAATTCTTTCCGTAGCCGATGTGTTTGACGCTTACACTGCAGAACGGCCATATCACCCAGGCAGATCTGCGCTGGATGGGATACTTTTTCTGCGCAAAGAAGCCAGCTCAAACCGATTAGACACAAAATATGTTGAGGCATTGGCGCAAATATTAGAGGAAGAGCGCTACGTTGTGCATAAAGATGATATTCGGCAGGATGAAGCCGCATAGCGCAATGCAGTTAAAACAACTGCGCGCCTAACGGAACATCTTTATCCGGATGAATTAGCGCTACTGCGCCGGCAGCATCGGAAACGCCAAGTGTTAAAACTTCCGATATAAAGCCGGCTATCCTCCGGGGCGGGAAGTTCACCACTGCAAGAATACGCCTGTCAACAAGTTCTTCCGGCGAGTAGTGTATGGTAATTTGTGCGCTGGAATGTTTTATGCCCAACGGACCAAAATCAATTTCTAAAATATAGGCTGGTTTCTTAGCTTTTGGCAGTATTTTTGCCGAAAGAATTTTGCCAACTCGAATATCGATTTTTTCAAAATCATCAATTGTCACTTCAGTTCGCGCTATTGGTAAGGAATGCTCTGTATTGCTCATGCCGACTCTGCTCCTTTTGCCATACGCATAGATAAAATGCGCGATACACTTTCCGACATGCTTACCCCATAAATTGTTTGCGCATGCGTCATAGTAACCCGGTTATGTGTAATAACAATAAATTGTGTGTTGGGCGCCAAAATTTCCAATATATCGCAGAATCGTTCAACATTCGATTCATCCAGCGCAGCGTCTACCTCATCCAGCAAACAGAATGGAGGTGGATTTGTTTCCAGCAGCGCAAACAGCAGCGCCGCCGAAACCATTGCTCGTTCCCCACCGGAAAGCAGCGAAAGATCCTGAGTTTTTTTCCCAGGTATTTGCGCAAAGATTTCAACACCGCCGGTAAGTGATTTTTTAGGAAGATTTGTTTGTTCACCCTCATCATCTTCGGCGTCTTTTACACGTTTGGCTGCGGTAAGTTCTAGTCTGGCAGAGCCGCCGCGGAATAGTGTGGTAAAAAAGCGTTGAAAACGTTCATTTATTTGCCGGAATGTTTCTTCAAACGTTTTGCGCATCAACGCATCCAATTCCAGTATAACGCCGCGCAATTTAGCTGAAGCCTCTTCCATATCATGAATTTGCGCTGTTAAAAATTCGCAGCGCGCCTTCAATTCTTCATAGGCTTTTGGAGCTTCGGGATCGAAACCGCCCATTGTTTTAAGTTTATTTCGCAGCGATTCTATTGCGCGTTTACCGGCGCTAATTTCCTCTTGTGAAGTCTGTGGCAGCGCATCGGAGGCGGCGCATATATCTTGCCATACTGCCGCGCCGAGTTCCTCTGCCATTTGCTGCGCAAAAACATCGGCGCCATCACGCGCGCGCTGCGCTTCAATAGCGGCTGCGCGCATATTTTCCTCAAATTGCATTGTTCGCGCACGCTGTGCGGCAATTTGTTTATCTAAATCAGTAATATCCTGATCGTTTTTAGCCGCATCTTGCTCTTGCTTATGAATCTCCGCATTCATGCCTTGCAGCGTATTTTTCAAGGCGCTGAGATTTTTTTCATGTTCTTGAACAATTCCCTGTGTTTGCTCAATTTCTTTGCGCAATTCCTGCGTTCGCGCTTCCTTCCGTTCGCGCATATTCAGCGCTTTTTCCAACTGTTCCTGCAACGATCGCAGTTTTTCTTCCTTAGATTTCTGTTCCTGCTTCAACACTGCCAACGTGGTTTTACATTTAGCGGTTTCTTCTTGGCGTGTGCGCATATTTTCCACAGCTTGCGCAGTCATATCTTGCTGCTCTTCCAAGGAATCGCCCACATCTCGAATTTGCTGCTCCAGCTCAGTTATTTTAGTGGCGGCAGCAGTTAACTCTGTTTGAATCGTTTCCAATTCAATTTTCATTTGTTCGGTTACTGCTTCAATGACCTGAAGCTCACCAGCAGGTTTTTCGGCGTCCTTTTGTGCAACGGCCAACTGTTTAGCGCTTTGCGATATCCGCTGTTCAATTTCTTTGATATCAGTTTCATTTTTTCGCTGATGTTCTTTTATTGTTTCTAATTCTTTGCGGCTTTGCGCTACCGCAAACATAAACGCATCGGTATCTAAGGTAATGCCTTCTATAAGTTCCGGCAACTCACGCAGTTCGCGTTCCCGCGTTAACATACTTACATTTGCAGTCATTTCGGTGGTCAGCCAGCCGGCAGGATGCAAGATTTCTCCGCGGCGCATAACACTTGGGCGCATTATATCCGAAAAACGAACCGTTTGAAGTGATTCATTGCCTTCAATAAACAGCCAATCTGCCAATAACGACTGTGCAACACGCTCCACAATTGCAGTGTCTGCCGAAGTGTCGGATGTTTTCAAGGAAATTGCGGCGGCTATGCGTTCGGTTAGCGATGGCCCTGCAATATTCTGCTGTAGCGGCCACACCAAAGTTACCCTAGGGGCTTTTGCCTGTCGCAGCAACTCAGCGCAACGCCAAGCGTCTTCTTCCGATTCAGCCACAATTGCGTGCAGCAGCGGGCCAAGCGCAGATTCAATTGCAGTCTCATGCAACGTATCTGTTTGCATCAGCCGCGAAAGCGGACCCAGTATATGCGGCCGGTCATCTTCGGGAATGGTTTCCAATATATGTTCAATCACCGCGTATTGATCTTGCGGCGCAGCAATTTCCGTTAATAAGGTTAAGCGACTTTGCGCCGCCTGAAGTTCTTGTTTTGCCGCAGAAAGATCTTCACGGCGCTGTTCAAACAACATTTGAGTGTCGGCGTGTTTTTGTGACAATTCTTCACGGGCAATGAGCAGTTCGGCCAATTTGCTGCGCAGCGCATCGTGCGCAGATTGCGCAGTGTTCAATTTTTCTTGCGCGGCGTCGGCGGCCAGCCGCTGAGATTCTCCGGCTGCGGTTCGCTGCGTCAATTTTTGCTGAATATCCTCTTTACGTTTCTGCAATTTGCTCAAGTCGCCTTGCGCGGCAGTTAAGCGGGCCTGTGCGCCGATAACATCGCGCTGCATATTGCGCAGTCTGGCTTCTTCCGTTTCCATAGTTTGTTTTGCGCGCAAAGCAGAACTTTCAAAGTCAACTAATTGCGTTGCTGTTGCGTCAGTTTTTTCTTCACCGGCGGCAATTTGCTGCTCTAACGCCGCAATGGTGGCTTGCAAAGCATCCGGAGGAACCTGGCCGGCCGTATCGGTGTCTATATCGCGCAAAGCGCGGCCAAAACTGGCGATACGCTCTTTTGCTACTGCGAGATCGCGTTCTATTGTTTGGGTTTGGGTTAAAACTTCATTGCGTTTTTTTCGCTTCTGCGCCAATAATTCAGTTAGCTCATTTTTAGCTGTTCGCAGCTGCGCCAGTTTTTGTTCGCTGGATTCTATACCTGTTTTCGCGGCGGAAATAGCTGTTTGAGTATCTATTTCTTTTTTTGCGGAAGTTTGCACTGCCATTTGCAAAATTTGCCACTGCGCGCCGGCCCAATTTTGCAGCTTTCGGTCTAGCTCTGCGCGGGTAGCAATATATAACTGCGCTTTGCGCGCTTGGTCAGCCAGCGGATCCAGCCGAGGTTCTATTTCACTAAGGATATCGCGAAGCCGCCCAATATTCGTATGTGTTTGCGCCAACTTTTGCTCAGCGTCTTCCCGTTGAACTTGGTGCTGCTTTATGCCGGCGGCGTCTTCAAACAAACCTCTGCGTTCCTCTGCTTTAGAGGAAAGCGCTTGGTCTACCAAGCCTTGGCCAATAATGGTATACGAATCGTGCCCGATGCGGGCTTTGGAAAGCAGCGCCAAAATATCTTTCAAACGAACTTTTGCGCCGTTAATCAAATAATCTGCCTCACCGGTGCGAAATACGCGCCGTGAAACAGAAATCTCGGAATAATCAAGTGGAATCCACCCGGAAGCGTTATCTATAGTGAGGGTAACTTCGGCCATACCCAGCGCCGGGCGATTTTTCCCGCCGACAAAAATAATATCGTCACTTTTCTTGCCGCGCAGCATACGCATATTCTGCTCGCCCAGCGCCCAGCGCAGCGCATCGGCCACATTGCTTTTGCCGCTGCCGTTCGGGCCGACTATCGCAGTTATTCCGGGACTAAAATCCATTTCGGTGCGATTAGCAAAGCTTTTAAATCCATGCAAGGTTAATCGTTTTAAATACACCGCGCAGTCAGCTCCTTTCATTTTTTGCGGAAAGAAAAGTAATTTATTTTAGAATAATATTTCCGAAGCTATTTTGTAAAAAATGACACATTTGTACCATGCTTTTTACACAATTTTTCCCGCTTGCGCCGGTGTAAGATATTTATTATGCAAAAACCAGCGAATCGCGTCGGTATACGAACTTTCCAATGAGCGATATACCGCGCCAAACTCTAATTTTGCTTTTGTGTCGTCATACCACCATGTGCGCTGCAAAATCAACGCCATACCTGTATTAAAATAGGGGCTGCCAATAAAATCAAAGGATCGGCAAAATAATTCCACCATACCTAGTGGCAATTGGGTTTGCGACAATCTGCGCCCTGTTACTTTTGCCAGTGTTTGCATAATTTCTTTGTAGGTAATGTTATACCCTGTAACCAAATATTTTTCGCCGGTTTTTCCATGATACATTGCCTGTATCATGCCTTCCGCTGCGTCTCGCACATCTATTTGGCATATACCGCCTTTAAAATATCCCGGTATTTTATTCTGCAGCGCCGCCACTATAAATTGTGAAGATGATATATGCGCATCATTCGGCCCACTGCAAAAGCCTGGAAACACCGAAACAACATTTAATCCTTCATCCAAAAATTGCGGTATCGCAAGCTCAATATCGCGTTTCGCGCGAAAATATGGGATATGAAAATGTTTCAAATTAAATTCCGCTGATTCATTCACCGGAATAAGATCTTTCTTCGTCGACCCAAGCCCAAATATCGAACCAATGCGCGTTAATCGTTTTATCCGCATATCTTTTGCGGCTTTCAGCACATTCATTGCGCCAACATAATTTGTTTCATATACACTATTTTTTTGCTGAGAACCCATGCTAATTGCCCCGGAAGCGTCGTAAACATATTCACAATTTTCCATTGCATAGCGAATAGATGGTGGATCCAGCACATCTGCTGCAACCCATTTAACCGGTAACGCAGCCAATTCAGCGTCTCGCGGCAAACCGCGGCGGCAAGTGGCAAAAACAGTTTCTCCTTTTGCAAGTAATTCCCGTGTTATCCACGAACCTATAAATCCGGTTCCCCCTATAACTAATGACGGCATTGCAATCGTTTCTCCCAATTTGTTTTTGCAGATTTTTTTACCGGTGGTTTGTTACACCATTTTAACTATTATATCTGCATTCTTCATTTTTGTTAATACCATTAAGATGCCAGATTATCAGGCTACATCTTTAAATATTAGTGCGACCCTCCAAAATTTCTTGTAAAATATAGAATTCCCTTGTGGTTACCTAACAAGGGACTATAGCCTATTTCTGTGTTTGCCCCAAGTACCATATAGTAAAGACTATGTATTATACAAGGAAAATTTAATCTTAGTTAAAAGGGGTATTGCACATGTACAAAGGTCGAGTCATTGTATGGGCAAGTTTCGTCGGTTTGGTTCTTTCAATAGTTATATTTATGCGAAGCGAACCGGCAGCAGCAGCAACACTTCCATCAAATTATCAAACTGCTTCAACACATATCGTAAAATTTGATGATAACGGTGGTGATTCTACTGATTCCGGCAGCAGTGGCTCGTCCACTTCAGATTCCGGCAGCAGTTCGTCCACACCTACTTCCGGCAGCAGTTCATCCACACCTACTTCCGGCAGCAGTTCATCCACACCTACTTCCGGCAGCAGTTCGTCCACACCTACTTCCGGCAGCAGTTCGTCCACACCTACTTCCGGCAGCAGTTCGTCTACACCTACTTCCGGCAGCAGCAGTGGCTCTTCTACCTCCGATTCCGGCAGCAGCAGTGGCTCTTCTACCTCCGATTCCGGTAAAAGCGGCGGCTCTTCTACCTCCGATTCCGGCTCCAGCGGCGGCTCTTCTACCTCCGATTCCGGCAGCAGCAGTGGCTCTTCTACCTCCGATTCCGGCTCCAGCAGTGGCTCGTCCACTTCAGATTCCGGTAAAAGCGGCGGATCTTC
>JAJYBV010000142.1 GCA_021778805.1 Chloroflexota bacterium
GTCATTCGACACTACATTGAAACACAAGGGTAAGGAACGGCGATTCTTCCACGAAGCTAAAGACTTCGTGGTTTTCTCGCTCGGCCAGTATAAATCGAATGGAATTGCAGCAGGAAATTGCAGTAGTACGCTGGCTGGCGCAATCGCAGCTTGCCAGTTTGGTTCCACGAGTGCTGTGGACGCTGGAAGATACTGAGTATGTTGCAGCAGTGTTTTCTGAACTGCCGGGTGAAATGTCGTTTCATGGCAAATATTTAATTGGCGCTGCATATACCGCAAAACTGTTAGGCTCCGGTTTGCGTATGATTCATAGTTTGCCTGTTACCGGCTGCCCAGCAGATATGCGGCTGGAAAATAGGTTGTTGGTTGCGCAGGATAGGCTGCGCAACCAAGAAATTGATGTGGTTGATTTTGATGATGCGCGAAAGCAAACTTCGCCCAAAGAACTAATGGAATATCTGTTAGCTCATAAACCGGCAAGCACAGAAACAGCGTTTACCCATGGTGATTTTTGCTTGCCAAATATATTGATTGATCATTCAGGTATTTCTGGTTTTATTGATTGGGGTCGAAGCGGCGTAGCTGATATTTACCAGGATATAGCGCTGTGCGTGCGCAGCATCGTCCGAAATCTAGGTGAGCAATGGATTCAAACTTTCAGCGCATCATATGGTATTGCAGAATTAGACGCCGAAAAGGTTACATATTATCAGATTTTAGATGAATTTTTCTAAACCCCAAAGCGTTTTCAATGCATTTGTGGTAACAATGGTCCCTAAAATTGCCGCCAATAATTTTGGTAAGCGTGTATTATGAAAGTAAGTTCCCCCCAAAAAATGTGACTCATAGGGCATACCAAAAAGTCCTATTCACAAAAAAAATTTGGGAACATAATTGTTATTATCGCAGTTCCCCCAGATGAGCGCACTTTAGCCGCATGGAACCTAGCAGCTAAGTGTAATCGCAGGGACGCCCGATGCTTTTTGATAATTGCGCGCAATCAAAATGGCGTTGGATCAGCTCATCTTTCCACTCACTTTTGAGGAGCTTTTTCATGGAACAGGAAACTCATCAAGAATCCAACTCACCATTCTCCTTTCTTTTCAGCGCATTTGAACGCATGCTGCAAGATCGAACACCGAAAAAAGTTCAGCAATTTACTTTGCCGGTCGATATCGCAGATGAAGGAAGCGTTTACACAGCTCAATTTGATATTCCCGGATATGCCCCGGAATCTTTAGAGCTGTTAGCGAAAGG
Organism: Chloroflexota bacterium; assembly: GCA_021778805.1. Taxonomy (GTDB): domain Bacteria; phylum Chloroflexota; class Ktedonobacteria; order Ktedonobacterales; family JACDGC01; genus JAJYBV01. Next base: position 1,258 of record JAJYBV010000142.1, read on the forward strand.
TGAAACCCTTACTATCAATATTACACAAAAGATCCAAACACAAGATACAAAAGTTTGGATTACACGTGAAAGAAACTCAAACCCAGCTTCTCGCACGGTGATCTTTCCGCGCAATGCCGCACTTACCTTAGCAATTGCGCAATATGAACATGGACTGCTTACCATTACCATTCCCAAAAATGAAGAAATACCGGTGCGAATTCCAATATTCAGCGCAAATACTCGCGTAGACGCAGCACAGGGTTACGCTTCAAATGAACGCACAGAAACGCAGCCATTGACTGCCGAATCTACAAATGAAATGAAAACCGTTGCGCCTAATGAATATAGCGTTGTGTATTCAACTGAGTTGATGAGCCAGGAGGATTTAAACCGTTTGGCGCAGCAAATTGTTTCAGAACGCACACAGGAACCGGAAAGCGCGGAAGAGCATCAACCGGAGTTGTTTCCGGAATTTGAACTGGAAGAGGGGTATGAATACACCAACGAAATAGTTCCCGAAGCAAAAATTGGAGAGGAAATTTCGCTTGGTTTGGAAGAAGAAACACTCCCAGTAGACGCCGCATCTGAAACAAATCTTACTGCTGAAGTCGCAGATGTTTTCGAAACTGAAGCAACAAGCGCCGACGAAAATGTTATTGTCGAAGCCGAGGAAACACCTGCCGCAGAGCCTGCATCGCAGGAGATTGATACTGCTGTGGAAGATTCATCGGAACCGCTGATTTTACCAATTGAAAACTCTTCCGCTGATAGTAATGAGGAAACAGAAACAGTATCGGAAATCATTGACGAAGAATTACCTCCGTTTTCTGATAACGCTATTACACAGCCAATGGTTAATCAATCTGAAGATGATGCTCCTTCGGTCATTGAGCATACACAATCTGCCGCTATAGAAGAAGCCGAACAGATTCTAAATATCGCACGCACAACAACCCGCCAGGAACCGCAGATACAAGAAGAAATACTGCCGGAGGAGGTGGAGGTTGCGCCTGAAATTGGCGCCGATTCTGAAAATGAAGCTGCCAGGGAAACTATTGAACAAATACCTCAACAAGAGAACAACGTTTCCGAAGACGCAGACAGCGCAGATGAATTTTTGCCTATTGAAATATTCCGCGAACTTGAGCAATTAACCCCGATTGCAGAGATTTCACCTGCTGTTTTACCTGATGTGGCTGTTGTGGAAGATGGGGAAAGCAACGGTGCGGCAGATGTTTTAGCGTTTACCTCCATTGCCGGCAATAGTGACAATGTTTCTAAGGATATTTCTGATACAGACCAGGTTTTGGATCCAGAGAATGCGTCGATGGAGGGGGGTGAGAATATATTGAATTCAGCGGCAGACGCTGAGATACCTACGAATGAATCATCGGATCTGAAAAAGGCCAGTTAATACAACAATTAAAAAAAACGATATGCCGTTTGCGAGGTGACTTGCCTGCGGCATTTTTCGTATTTAAGCTGATGATAAAGGGATTCTCAAGAGGTGGTCAAGTTCATATCATTGAGAATCCCAAATATTGCCGGAAGCGTTTATACCGCTCGATTCCGGTTATGGTTGCCGATACGGTTAGATCTGCTCATCCTGTGGTGTTGTATTTGCAGAAACCGAAGCGGCAGCTTTTTCTTTTTCAAGCTGTTCTTGTCTGCGGCGCATAGTTCTAATACCTACTTGCGGCGTAAACAACGGCGATGAATCTTTTGAACGCGCCCGAGAAATGAACAATTGTGCGCCATAAATAACAAGCGCCGCAAAAGAGATTCCGGTTAGCAATTCCGGCTGTGCGAACGGCCAGCGCTGGGTAACGCCTAAAACGCTCAGTAATTCATTAAAGCCGGATAACGCCAGTTCAAAAATCCACAGGGTCAGTAAAATAATAAATCCGGTTAGGCTGGCAAATCGCAGCGTATTTTCTGCAACATGGGTATTATATACCAGCAGAGACGCTGCAAAAGTAATGCACAGCACGGCAATGAGGCCACCAGCTACCGCAACACCGCCATAGAGCAGCATATGCATATAATCATTTGGCGCGCTGAACAAATCGCAGGCCGAACTGTTTACCCGGCAACTGTTTACATGCATGTAATATTCGATATACTTTGCGGCGACAGCTAATCCGGAAGTGCCAATAAAAATCAGCGCAGGCCAAGCCGCTGCGCGGAGCGCCAAAGCCAAATTGCGGAAAAAATTTAAGAATTGGCGGCTGATTGCGGCCAAAAGCACTTCGATAATTGTTTGGACAACACCTTTTGTGCCTTTGCCGGTGCTGTCTAAGCTTGAAGCAGAAGCAGCGACTTCAATGGGGATAGTTTTGCGGTTTACCGCATTTAATTCCCCAAGGCCGTTAACTACCGCAGTCAACGCTAAAATCATCAAACCCAATGGAATATATACGAATGTTTGATTGCGATCAACGATATTGCAGCTTAAATAGCAGTGTTCCGGTGCGCCGGCATAGCCAATGGCTGAGCCGATGGCTTGCAAAGAACTGGGAGAAAACAGCAGCCACAACAGCGCTGTAAGTACACCGCCGGCAATCACGTCGCCGGAAATCAATTCTGAAAGACTGGGCATAAGGGTAAGTGAAGTATCTTTGACAATTTTGCGCTGAAAAATATCAATCTGCGGCGCAATTGGTTTCCCTTGGTAGCGCCGGAACCAGCGGCGTATTGTGTCGAACCAGAAAATTGCAATGATACCATAATTAATTATGGCAAACACAAGTCCGCTGCCAATTGGAATATTTAAACTGCGTAAAAAAGACCCTAATGCGTTTGTAATATTCAGCAATTGGTCCCGATAAAAATACAAAAGTATCACTAAAATAATTGATATAAATGATACAGTTAAAGTTTGCACACGCTGGCGTGTAAGCATTGAATCGCGGAATATTGAGACTTGCAAAGCGATCATTAGCCCGCACAGCCAGAAAAAAATCGGCCAAGGCTCGTGGAAAACACGCTCGATAAAAGGCGCGTTCAGCAAAGTTTCTCCTTGGGGGATATATCCCAAAAACCCTGAAAGGGCAAACGCCGCTACACCGACTAACCCAAACACCACTATAAGCAGCGGCGGATATTGAATGAGAAAAGTTTGCTTTTGCTCATCATATAAATCTGTTATTGCGTTTTTAGCGGCAGGCAGTTTCTCACTTTGAGCAACTGAATTATCCATTTCTGTCTCCTTATAAAATATCCAAAGAATACCATATATCATTACGTATTATATCTCACTTCGGTTACAGAATGGCCCGTACATCCCTTAAGATTTCCTTAGATTGCTTGTTTGCTCTGAAAAGATGTGTGCGGTAATACGAATTAATTTCTTTTAGGACTTTCGCTTTTGGCTAGTTACTTGCGAGAAGAAGAGGATATGATAACTCTCCAACAATATGTCAGCTATTTAGTGAGCACACCAAACAATCATACCTGTACCAATCTTGCGGATCACTTA
>JAJYBV010000003.1 GCA_021778805.1 Chloroflexota bacterium
TATCCCTGGTTACGAGGTATATCTTATCCCTCTTTAATAATGAAAGTTCATCATCGTGTGGTGTTCGTTTTGGGGCCGCCTTGGCGCAAATATTTCCATGGAAATATTGTTTATAAAAAAAGATATTTTGGGGACACCCCAATCCCCGCGCAATGGGCATCCGCCCCTTACGTATCCCCATGTGTACCGTGCGGTGGTTGTTTATAAAAAATGATATTGGAACACCCCAATCCCCGCGCAATGGGCATCCGCCCCTTACGTATCCCTGGTTACGCAGGTATATCTTATCCCTCTTTCATTGTTAAAGATCATTAGCCTATGCAGAGTGTCAATTGTGCGACTTACGTCCACAATGTCAGCGGCTTTACGAGTTTTTGTAAAATTTTTGGGATGGCATAAATTTGCCCCCTATCTGCTTGACAGAATATCAATTAAGAGGGTATCTTTATTGTAATGGAGCGGAAGAAAACTTTTTTCAGCTCCACTTACCTCTACAATTCATAAAAACTAACCACCATTTTATCTTACAAACAAAAACTAACCGCGGCGCCAATATTTAAGGATTCGATACGTTTCGATTATGGATGAGCATAATTCCTTCAGATTCGGCAGGCGCGGCTTAGCTCTTATCTTAGGCACAGTAAATGCGCCTGAATGCATGGTATACGTTGCTGTGTACTCTAAAGAGAGAAGCATTAGCGTGTACCATCGGCTCATTGTATGAGATTTCCTGCTTCGATATACAGCGGCGCAATAGAACGCCGCGGCAGGCTGGCACGCAATGATGCGCAACAGATGATATTCCCACTGGCGTTTCACGCCAGATAACTTCTGCGGAGGTAAAATTATGGACCTGATACGAAAATTAGAAGCTTATCGGGAAAGAGAACGTAAACTAAAATGGGAAGGCAATTTTTCGCAATATTTTGAATTAGTTGTGAAAAATCCGGCATTGGCGCAATTATCCCATGAGCGAATTTACAATATGATTATACAGGCTGGTACAAACACAACGCCGCAGGGTTTAACACATTATTCATTTTTTGACGGCGAAATATTTGGCCTGGAACGCTCCTTGCAACAATTGATGGAATACCTGCATTCCGCTGCGCAGCGCCTGGAAGTGCGCAAACGTATTTTGTTGCTGATGGGGCCGGTTGGCGGCGGTAAATCTACCATTGTTACCCTCTTAAAACGCGGCCTGGAAGAATATTCCCGCACCGAAGAAGGGGCAATTTATGGTATTAAAGGCTGCCCGATGCACGAAGAGCCATTGCACCTTATTCCTAAAGAAATGCGTGAAGAAGTGCAAAATGAGTTTAACATCTACATCGAAGGTGAACTGTGCCCGAAATGCCGCTGGATGCTCGAAAATACCTATAACGGCGCCATCGAAAATATTCCGGTGGAACGTGTAATGCTCAGCGAAAAAAATCGCACCGGCATTGGTACCTTTACTCCTTCTGATCCTAAATGCGTTACCGGTGATACACTAGTTCTTACCGATAATGGCCTGCAAACTATGGAAGACCTGTACAGTTCGCTGCCGCAGCGCCCCGGTGAGGATGCGTTTGTTCCGTTTACCGCAGCTGTATATGGCTGTGAGGGAACGGAAAGTTCTGCCATGTTCTATTTTGGCGGATTCCAACCAATTTTTGAGGTTGAAACAGAAAACGGTCTGATAATTCGAGGCACCGCAAATCATCCCTTGCTTGTACAAGACGCCGGTGGCGCAAACAATTGGGTAAAAATTGGCGATTTGCAGCAAGGTGACACCGTACTTGTAACGTGCGGCTCACAGATGTTCGGCCAAACTGTGCGCTTGCCCTATAGCGCCGCTCCACTGGCGCGCAAACCCGAATTGTTAACCCCAAAATTTGCCCAGTGGCTGGGTGATCTTTACAATTCTGGTGTTCCATGCAATTGCCATAATACCGTTTCATTTAACCGGCGCTCACAAAAAGAAGCTGACAAACTGGCAGACACAATGGCTGATTTGTTTGGCGTTACCGGAACAATTCAGAACGATAACTCTTTTTATACAATGAAATTTGAAAGCTTGGAACTGCTTCAATGGCTGCAAGATATTGGCATAGATCGGGAATTGCGTTCGGCTCCGGCCATTATTTTAACGGCGCCAAAAGATATCCAGGCGGCGTTCATTGAAGGCGTTTTTGCCGGCGCGACGCTGGATTCCATCGAAGGGGTTGTTGAACTGCGCAATACCTTTTTAGAGGCAGATTTTGCCCGGCATGCGCAAATTATGCTGCTAAACGCAGGGGTTGCAAGCGTACTGAAGGTGAAAGACGCCCAAAACGGTGTTTATACCTTGGCGATTCCCGAACAGTTTTTAGCGGCTTTGTATCGTTTTGCTCCGGCGCTGCAATCTGCCCAAGTTTCGTATGCTTACGCCGGCTCCAGCAATACCGGCAGACTCAATATGCCGCGAAGCGCTTCACTCGCGACAGAGCATTCCGCAAGGTTATTGCCTTTTGCTGTGCGATCTATTCGCCCGGCCGGCATAGAACGGGTATACGATCTGCTGGTTCCGCAAACGCATTCCTTTACTGCAAACGGATTTATGCAGCATAACAGCCAAGATATTTCTGAACTTGTTGGCGGCATCGATCTTTCCACAATCGGTGAAGTCGGCGCGGAAAGCGATCCACGGGCATATCGCTTTGACGGTGAATTAAATATTGCCAATCGTGGTTTGGTAGAGTTTATTGAAATATTAAAAGCCGATGAGAAGTTTTTATATGTTTTGCTTACGCTTTCGCAGGAGCAGAATATTAAAACCGGCCGGTTCAGCATGATATACGCCGACGAAATGGTGATCAGTCATACCAACGAAAGCGAATATCAAACATTTGTAGGCAACCGTAAATCAGAGGCGCTGCAAGACCGCATTATTTTAATTAAAATGCCCTATAACCTGCGGGTCAGTGATGAAACAAAGATCTATGAAAAACTGCTGAAACAAAGTGCGCTGAAAGGAGTGCATATTGCCCCGCATACCTTGCGAGTTGCCAGTATTTTTGCGATTTTAACCAGGTTGGAAGAATCGAAAAAGCAAAGCATGACCAAAATGAAGAAATTAAAGGTGTACGACGGCGAGGAGTTTGAAGATTTTAAGAGTAAAGATATTCGCGAATTGCAGGAAGAAGCTATTCGTGAAGGTATGGATGGCATTTCCCCAAGATATGTCATTAACTCTTTGTCTGCGGCTTTGGTTAAAGATAATGTTACCTGCATTAACGCAATCGACGCGCTCCGCGCTTTACGCGACGGTTTAGAGCAGCATACCGGCATCAACCGCGAAACCCGCGAACAATATTTGGAATATATCAGTGAGGCGCGGCGCGAATACGATGAGATGGTGAAAAAAGAGGTGCAGCGCGCTTTTGTGTACAGCTATGAGGAAAGCGCCCGGAACTTATTGAATAACTATCTTGATAATGTTGAAGCATTTTGCAACAAAACGAAGGTGCGCGACCCGCTGACTGATGAGGATATGGAACCCGACGAGAAATTGATGCGCTCCATTGAGGAACAAATCGGGGTCTCGGGCAATGCAGCAAAAGGTTTCCGTGAAGAGATTTTAATTAGAATTTCCTCGCTGGCGCGGCGCGGCCAAAAATTTGATTATAACAGCCACGAACGCCTAAAGGAAGCCATTGAGAAGAAATTGTTTGCCGATATGCGGGATGTTGTTAAAATTACTACTTCGGTCCGTACTCCGGATCCGGAGCAGTTGAAGCGGATTAATGAGGTGGTTCATCAGTTAATAGATAACTACCATTACTGCCCTGTTTGCGCCAATGAACTGCTGCGCTACGCAGGCAACCTGCTGAATCGCTGACAGCGGCGCGCCGGGAACTATTAGTGAGAGAATGCGGCGGAATGCTTTATGTTGCCGCATTCTTTTCCCTGCCGCGTTCTATTCGCGTCTTGCAATCTAAGCCATGGCAGCTTTTTAACCCAAAAAGGTAAATTGCGCTGCCTCGGAAAGGAAACTTACCTATGTCTCTCAATCAGCAAGATTGGTCGCTGCACCGCAAAGGCAGTATCGATCAGAAACGCCATATGGAAAAAGTTCGGGATGCCGTGAAGAAAAATTTAGCGGATATTGTCAGCGAGGAAAGCATCATTATGTCTGACGGGAAACGCGCCATTAAGGTGCCTATCCGGTCGCTAGAGCAATATCGTTTCCGCTACGATTCCGGCAAACAGGAACACGCCGGGCAAGGAAACGGCAAAAGCAAGGTTGGCGATGTTATTGCCAAAGAGCCACAGCAGCAAGGGAAAGGAACGGGCAAAGGAAAAGGCGACCCCGGTGAAGAAGCCGGCGATGAATATTATGAAGCGGAAATATCCATGGAAGAGCTGACTGCGCTGATTTTTGAGGATTTAGAGCTGCCAAATTTAGAAGAGAAACGCCAAGCAGAGTTGGAAACCGAAACCGTTAAATTTACCGATGTGCGCAAAAAAGGCCCCATGGCTAATCTCGATAAAAAACGCACCATTATGGAAAATATTAAACGCAACGCCGCTAAAGGCGACCCTACTTTTCACGATATTTCTAATGACGACCTGCGGTTTAAGGTGTGGGAACCCACTGTGCGATATGAATCGAACGCGGTTGTTATTGCGATGATGGATGTTTCGGGCAGTATGGGTGAATTTGAAAAATATATTGCCCGCAGCTTTTATTTTTGGATGGTGCGGTTTCTGCGCACGAAATATCAGCATGTGCAGATTGTGTTCATCAGTCACCATACCGAAGCCAAAGAAGTTACTGAGGAAGAATTTTTCTATCGCGGTGAAAGCGGCGGCACACAGGTATCTTCGGCCTATGAACTGGCGCTGCAGATTATTGCCGAGCGGTTTAATCCCGTTGATTGGAATATCTATCCGTTCCATTTCTCCGATGGTGATAATTTGCCTTGGGATAATGACCGCTGCTTAGAATTAGTTGAAGAATTGATGAAACAGTGCAATATTTTTGGTTATGGTGAAATTCGTGAAGGCCATTACCGTTCTCCTTCCACCTTGATGTCGGCGTATAACAAAGTTCAGGATCCCAAGTTTATTTCCGTTACCATTTCTGATAAACGCGAAGTTTACCCTGCTTTGCGAAAGTTTTTCCATGCTCGCGGCGTCGCTACACCCGACCCAATAGCGTAATTCGAGAAAAGAAGGTTTCTTGGTATGTACGAAGATGAGTTAAAACAATTAGAGGCGAATATTGGGAAAGCGTGGGATCTTGCTGTAAAAATGGGGCTGGACCCCTATCCGGTTAATTTTGAGGTGGTGCCTGCCGCGATTATGTACGAGTTCGGCGCCTATGGCCTGCCTGGAAGATTCAGCCACTGGACGCGCGGCAAGGCGTATCACCGCATGAAAATGTCTTATGACTTTGGGTTAAGCAAAATTTATGAACTGGTGATTAACACTAATCCTTCTTATGCGTTTCTGCTGGAAAATAATACGGTGCTGGAAAACTCTTTTGTTGCGGCGCATGTTTTCGGCCATACAGATTTTTTTAAGCACAATCTCTATTTTGAGCACACGAACCGAACCATGGTCGATAAGGTTGGGGCAAACGCCGACCGTATACGTCAATACGAATATGACCACGGTTTAGCTGAAGTGGAGCGCTTTTTAGACGCGGTATTATCTATTGAAGAGCATATAGATTATAATTTTCGGATTAAACCTCAGCATAACAACGAAACTCCAGCCACAGAGCCGACCACACCGTATGATGATATTTGGAATTTAGATAAAAAATCCCGAAACACCAAAACCAATAAAGAAAAAACTCCAGCGCGACGCAAATTTCCCAAAGAGCCGGTAAAAGATATTTTGCTGTTTCTTGCCGAACACGCGCCGGGATTAGAGCCTTGGCAACGCGACATTATTATGATTGTGCGTGAAGAAATGATTTATTTTATTCCGCAAATGCAAACAAAAATTATGAATGAAGGCTGGGCCAGCATTGCGCATTCGCGTATTATGCGTGATATGGATTTGGATAATTCAGATTTTATGCGCTTTGCGGCGCTGCACACGGGGGTTTTAGCGCCAAGCCGCAGTAATTTAAATCCCTATTATTTAGGCTATACAATTTGGCAGGATATTGAAAAACGCTGGGACTCGCCAACTGAAGAAGAAATTGCGCATGGCGCTGTGCCCGGCAAGGGCAAAGAAAAAATGCTGGAAGTGCGCGAAACTGAAAATGATGTGTCGTTTTTACGCAACTACTTAACCAAAGATTTGGTAAAAGAGTTGGACCTGTATTTGTACCGCAAAGAAGGTGACGAATGGGTAATTGTCGAAAAAGATTGGCGTAAGGTGCGCGACGGCATTGTGGCTAGTATGACGAATTTCGGCTTTCCCTATTTAATGATTGAGGACGCCGATTACCGAAAAAATTCCGAGATATATTTGAAGCATTATTTTGAGGGCCAGGAAATGGATTTAAACTACGCCGGAAAAACTTTGCAATATGTCTATCAAATTTGGGGCCGCGCCGCGCACTTGGAAACGGTTTCCGATGGCAAGCGCACGCTGGTTTCATTTGATGGCGAGAAAATAAGCCAGCGCGTTTTAGATTCGTAAGTATTTTTGGGGACACCCCAATCCCCGCGCAAGGGGCGGCTGCCCCTTACGTAATCCCGGATTTTTTGTACCGTGCGGTGGTTGTAATGTAATGGTGTTGGGTAGCCAATAGCCCAAAAAAGTTGGCAATTAACTGTTTTTTGCCGTCCACTCAACAACAAGCGCGCCCCAAGTTAGGCCGCCGCCAAACGCGACCACTGCAATTTTATTTCCATACTGCACTCTGCCGCAAGCAATCGCTTCACACAGCGCAATCGGAATTGATGCGGCAGAGGTATTGCCATATTTCTCTACATTCACAAAAACTTTTTCCGGCGGCAGCTCTAATCGGCGCGACGCAGCTTCGATAATACGTAAATTTGCCTGGTGCGGTATAAATAAATCGATATCGTGCGGGGTAAGCTCGGCCTTTTGCAGCGCTTCTTCTACCGCAACCCCCATTTTACGTGTGGCAAATTTAAATACTTCGCTGCCATTCATGTGAATAAATGTTTCGGATTTTCCAACATTTTCCGGCGTTATCGGGCAGCGAGACCCACCGGCAGGGCGATATAGCCGCTCCGGATCCGAGCCATCAGAGCCAAACGTCCACCCCAGCACCCCGCCTTTCGTTTTGCCGGCAGAAAGCACTACGGCTCCCGCGCCATCACCAAACAAAACGCAAGTAGCGCGATCCGTAAAATCGGTAATTTTAGATAATGTTTCTACACCGATAATAAGAATATGCTTCATGGCGCCTGCTTTAATAAATTGGCTTGCGGTAATAACACCGTAAATCCAGCCGGTGCAGGCAGCTTGAATATCAAACGCCGGGCAAGTCGCCCCAATTTGATTTTGTATTAGATTTGCGGTAGAGGGAAACGAATAATCTCCGGTTACGGTCGCGACAATAATAAGATCAAGATCTTGCGGCGTTATACCGGCTTTTTCCAATGCCATTTTTCCGGCCTGCAAACCAAGAGTAGAAGGGGTTTCATCAGGTCCGGCCATATGGCGTTCTTTAATGCCGGTTCGGGAAACGATCCACTCATCGGTAGTATCAACCATTTTTTCAAAATCTGCGTTCGTCAAAACTTTTTCAGGAACGGCCATGCCCCAACCTGTAATAACACTGTACATAAACAATAACTCCACATGAATTATTCTTTGCAGAACACCAACGGCAATAGTACAGCAATATGGTAGTTCAGCAAGAGAAAACGGCTCAGCAATCGGCATTCCCGAGTGTAACGGCGGTGTAAACTTTTCTCCGGATGCGTCAACAGGCTATAATGAAATTATAACCATTGTATCATAGTTCTTTGTAATTGACCATATCAAAAACCGCATTACTTATTTTTTTATCGGCGCCAAATTTGCGTTATACAAGATTAATGACTGTTGAATGGACACAGAATATATCAATATGAAAAAATCTTTGCTGATTGCATTGCTTTTCACACTGGGCGGCATATTCGCAATCTTATCAGTTTCCTTGGCGATGGCGCAGACCCTTGGCAATTTTGCCACATTACCGGCGCACCAAACCGGCGCGGCAATTTCACCGAAACCACAAACCAGAACGGCAGCTTCGCCGGATCCACAAATTCCGGTCACACTTCCGCCGGTACATGTCACAAATACGCCGCTTCCGGCTAATCAATCAGCAAATTTGCAGATCAACGGCTCGCATATTGTCAACAGCCTCGGCAAACAAGTCTTTTTAAAGGGGGTAGATATCTCTGCCGAATACCTTTGCGCGCCGGCAAGCAAGTTTAGTTTGCAGCAAATGCAAAATGCGCAAACATGGAATATTAACGCAATAAAACTAACCATAAATCCGCAATTTTGGCTGGAAGGACATAATGCGCAAGGGTGCAGTTCCTCACACTATCAGCAAGCTATTGCGACAGCCATTTCAAACGCCAGGCGCTTGGGTTTATATGTGATTGCGGCGGCCTATGAATGGAGCGGATCTCCACAGGCCGGATTAAAAATGGCGACGAAACTAACAAATCAATTTTGGCAAGCGTTTGCTCCTTTATATGCAAATGACACCGGAGTGCTGTTTGAAACATTCAACGAACCGCAAAATATTACTCCGGATCAGTGGTTAAACGGAGACACTAGCCAAGGATATGTTGGCGAGCAGCAATTAGTGGATACCATCCGGCAAACCGGCGCAACAAATATCATCCTCATCGACGGCCCAACATGGAGCGGAAAAATTGGTTTGCTGCTGCCGCAATACGCAGTGAAAGGCAGCAATGTTGCCTACGCGGATCATATTTGGTCTAACGGAAGCAACAGAAACCCAAGTAATTGGGCGGCCAATTGGGAGAACGCTGCCGCAACATATCCGATTGTTATCACAGAATTTGGCGATAACTCCCCAAGTTGTTCTTACACTTCGTGGCTGCAGCAAGTGATGCCGGTTATCGCGCAAAACACCGACGGGATGTTTGCGTGGGCCTTTAACAGTGATGGCGCAATGTGCGGCAGACCCGATTTAATCGATAAAAACGGCGCGGTCAGCGCATATGGACAGCCAATTTATCAGTTTTTTAAAAATTCGGGCAGCAATTAAAACACATAGCGCTAGCAACAATTATTCAGCGCTAAGTTCTTCCCATAACCTATCCAGCGCTTGCCGAATCACCGAAAAAGTAAACCCGCGGCGCTGCAGCGCGGCGCCAACATGCGCATTAAACGCTTTGCGATCTTCCCCAAAGCGCCGCTTAGCCGTTCGCGAAGCGGAAGCGCCGGCATATACCGCGCGTTCAATTTCAGAGCCTTGCTGCGCCACTTCATCAATAATTTCTCGCGATATCCCTTTGCCTGCAAGTTCGTTGCGCAGCATCCGCGAACTGCGCGGCCGAAAGCGATCTCGCTGATCTACCCAAAAAGCGGCAAATTCCTCATCATTCACATAGCCTGCCGTTACCAGCAGGTTCAGCGCAGATTCCACTTCATCAGCGGCGGGAGCAGGTTTGTTTTTGTGAGGTCGCAGCAACATTGTTTTCAACTCTTTGCGGCTCATCGGCCGCGCAGTCAACTTACGCAGCGCAGCGCGCTTCAACGCAATAACCCGCGCCGAACGCTGCAGCAATAAGCTCTCTTCTTCGGTCAGTTCGCCGGACGCCGGCAAATTCAGCGAAATATATTCGGTGTAAGAGCACAGAATTTCATCACCGCCGCTTAAAGTCAGCGCAACTAATTCGGAGTCTGGGCCAACAGTGCGCACATCAATAATCTTCATTGAAATCACTCTGCCGATGAGGCCGGCGAATACAGCGGCAACGCCAATTGCGGCGCAACATCCAGCGTTAAGGGTGAGGTTTCGCCGCGATGCAGATGAAAATACGCTGCGCCGGCAATCATTGCTGCGTTATCCGTACACCATTCAACCGGAGGAAACCGCAATGTAGCGCCTATTTTCTGAAGCTCAGCCGCTAATTTTTGGCGCAAAGCAATGTTTGCGGCAACTCCCCCGGCTAACAATACTGTAGACACATGAAATTCCCGTGCGGCGGCGACCGTTCTAGTCACCAAGGAATCTACAACAGAGTCTTGAAACGCAGCGGCGACATTTGCCGTATCTAAAACTTGTCCTTCATCTTGCGCCGCTTGCGCCATTCGATTGACATGAGATTTTATGCCGCTAAAGCTAAAATCATATGGATTCCGCAATTTGGCGCGCGGTATCCGAATTTTGGCGGCTACGGCAGTGTTTGCCTGTTTGGCGGCGTTTTGAATCGACGGCCCGCCGGGATACCGTAACCCCAATATGCGCGCAACTTTATCAAACGCCTCTCCTGCAGCGTCATCGCGGGTTTGTCCCAAAAGCTCATAGATACCGTGGTCGCGCACTATCATCAATTCGCTGTGCGCGCCGGATACCAGCAGACATACTAAGGGAAATTGCGGCGCGGCGTCTTCCTTGTTGGTAGATTGCCCGTTTTCCGGAGTGGTCAGCAGCCAATTCGCATAAATATGCGCCTCCAGATGATTTATACCCAAAAAAGGATTACGCGAGGCAAACGCTATAGTTTTAGCCGCCGTTAAACCAATCAGCAACGGGCCGGCCAGCCCCGGACCATAAGAAGCCGCAACCGCGTCAATATCTTCCCAGCGGCAGCCGGCTTTTTGCAGCGCAGTTTCCAGCGCCGGCGCAATTGCCGCTAACTGCTGACGGGCCGCTACTTCGGGCACAACGCCGCCATACCGCGCATGCAGATCTGCCTGCGACGCCAAAGCGTTCGACAGCACATAGCGACCGTCGCGCACTATCGAAGCTCCGGTTTCATCGCAAGAACTTTCAATTCCCAATACAAGCATTCACATCATCTTCCAAATTCATTTTTCGCGATATTGCGCGCTTTCTCTGTATTTTACGATCTTTCTCTGCAATTTCTCCGCAAACCCGAAGGAATTTTAGCGCAAACAGCGCGCATTAATCACCACGCGGCGCTTTATGCTTTTCAATTTTACGCTGCGACCACGAGCTAAGCATCGAAACATAATGCGCACGCTCAAACGCCGATGGGTCGGCAACCGAAGATTGCGACATACATCCGCACATTTGATCTACTGAAGAATATTCATGCTCAGTCATCCAATCCAGCATGGATGAAATGGTTGCGGTAATATGCGGTGGGCCATTTTGCAGCACCGCAGATGTCATCATGACAACTTTCGCGCCGGCCATCAGCCCTTTAAGGACATCTTGCGCGGTATGCGCGCCGCCGGTCAGCGCAAAATCCACAGGGATCTGCCGGCTGAGAATGGCAATCCACCGAAGCGGGAGCCGCATTTCAGAGGAATTGCTCAGCTCAATTTTTGAAATTACCTCCAGTTCCTCTATATCAAAATCCGGTTGGTAAAACCGGTTAAACAACGCCGCGCCTTTTGCGCCGGATTGTTTCAGGCGATGTATAAAATTACCTAAGGATGTATAAAACGGGCTAAGTTTCACAGAGACTGGTATGGAAACGGCGGAACACACCGATTGAACCAATTCAATATATTGCTGTTCCACATCCGCGGCAGAGCGGAACGGATCGCCGGCAACGTTGTAAACATTAATTTCCAGCGCGTCGGCTCCGGCTTCTTCAATCCACTTTGCGTACTGAATCCACCCGCCACCGGTGGCGCCGTTCAGGCTGCCGATAACGGGGATATCCAGCGCGTGTTTTAACCGCTCCACATGCCGCAAATACGATTCCGGGCCAATATTATAGTTTTGCAGATCCGGAAAATAAGTAAGAGATTCGGCAAATGAATGCGCGCCATGTTCCATAAAATAATCTAGGTCAATACTATCCCGTATAATCTGTTCTTCAAACAGCGAATACATTACTATAGCCGCGGCTCCGGCGTCTTGAATTTGTTTAGCGGCGTCGACAGATTTCACGAGCGGTGAAGCCGAAGCCACTAAAGGATTGCGCAGCCGCATTCCAAGATATGTTGTAGAAATATCCGGCAACATTGGCGAACCTCTTTCAGAATTATTCTTGTACATGCGCAGGAAGAATAGGCTGTTCCTGCGAAAACTGGCTCATTTCTGTATAGCGGCGTTTAGCGTCGTCATCGGCTTTGTTCAGCATGATTTCGCTGCGCTGCTCATCCATTTGCGCCAATATTTTAAATCGGGTTTCACGCAGCGCATAGGTTGCAAAATCAGTGGTCGGTGGTTTACTATCCAAAACCAGCGGATTTTTCCCCTGCGCCAGCAAACTTGGGTTATAGCGATATAACGGCCAGTGGCCGGTTTGCACCAGCAATTTCTGCTGTTCCAAACCTTTTTCCATGTCGATGCCATGCGCTATGCAGTGGCTATACGCAACGATCAGCGACGGCCCGTCATACGCTTCAGCTTCAACCATTGCGTGCAATGTTTGGGAGTCGTTAGCGCCCATAGCAACATTGGCCACATACACATTGCCATACGACATTGCCAGCAAGCCAAGATCTTTTTTAGCGGTGTTTTTGCCTTTTGCGGCAAATTTTGCAACAGCGCCGCGCGGCGTAGATTTAGAGGCTTGCCCGCCGGTGTTTGAATATCCTTCGGTATCCAACACCAACACGTTTACATTAAAACCCGAAGCCAGCACATGGTCTAAACCGCCGTAACCGATATCATAAGCCCAGCCATCTCCGCCGATTATCCACACACTGCGTTTTTCCAGCGCTTCGGCGGCGACTAGCATTTCGCGAACCAGCTCTACGGTTTCCGCGTTATACTCCAGCATGTTCTGCTCCGCCAATCGCTCGCGCAGCAGCTGCACACGGCCGCGTTGACGCAAAATACCTTCTTCATTTGCTTGCTCTGCATGCAGCAAATCAGCGGATAACTGTGGATCTACTAATCCGCGCGCTGTTAGTTTTTGCAGCAATTCCTGCGCATATTCACGCATTTTATCTAATGTTAAGCGCATGCCCAAACCAAATTCGGCGTTATCTTCAAATAACGAATTTGACCACGCCGGCCCATATCCGGCTTTATTTGCGCTCCATGGTGTTGTGGGCAGATTGCCGCCATAAATTGAAGAACATCCGGTAGCGTTGGCGACAATTGTGCGTTCACCAAATAATTGCGTAACCAGTTTAATATAGGGCGTTTCGCCGCAGCCAACGCACGCGCCGGAAAATTCAAATAGCGGCTCCAGCAGCTGCGCTTCTTTTATAACACGCGGAGAAATTTTTGTGCGATCTATTTCCGGCAGATTCAAGAAATAATCCCACTTAACTTTTTCGCGTTCAAGAATTGGCGGCTGCGGAACCATATTAATAGCTTTATGGCCAGCGTGGCTCTTATCTTTTACCGGGCAGGCTTCAACACATAAACTGCATCCGGTGCAGTCTTCCGGTGAAACTTGCAGCACATAGCGGGAATTCGGAAACTCCTTAAATTGCGCCAGCAAAGAATGAAAATCTTCCGGAGCCGGCTGCTGCTTTAACACGCTTTCGGGCACAACTTTTGTGCGGATTACAGCGTGCGGGCAAACCATGGCGCATTTGCCGCATTGAATGCAGATAGAGGCATCCCATTCCGGAATATCCAAGGCAATGTTGCGCTTCTCATATTTAGAAGTGCCAACCGGATAGGTTCCGTCAAACGGCAACGCGCTAACCGGCAAATCATCACCTTGCATATCCAGCATAGCGCCGATAGTATTTTGCACGAATTCCGGCGCCACACCGGAAATAATCGGCCTGCGGAAAAATTGCGGCGCATTGTCAGACTCTACGGAGGGGATTGCAACTTCGTGCAGATGGTCTAGCGCGGCGTCTACCGCGGCAAAATTCCGCTGCACCACAGCTTCGCCACGCTTGCGATATGTTTTTTCAATGCTATGTTTAATGGCGTCGATAGCTTCAGCTTTCGGGAGCACATTGCTGATTGCAAAAAAACACGTTTGCATAATGGTATTTACACGGCCGCCCATACCAACATCTCGGGCTACTGTTGTAGCGTCAATAACATATAATTGCAAATGTTTTTGGCGAATAGTCTGGCGAATCTCTACAGGTAAACGGCTCCAAACTTCATTTGGGCCATATGGGCTATTCAGCAAAAATACCGCTCCATCCGCAGCTTGCTTCAGGGTATCGAACCGATTCAGCAGCGAAAATTGGTGACAGGCCATAAATTGCGCTTGCTCGATAAGGTACGGTGCATGAATGGGGTCTGGGCCAAAACGCAAATGCGAAATAGTTACTGTGCCGGCTTTTTTAGAGTCATACACAAAATATCCCTGCGCATAGTTATTTGTTTCTTCACCAATAATTTTTATTGAGTTTTTATTGGCGCCCACAGTGCCATCTGAGCCAAGCCCCCAGAACACACAGCGCACCACGTTTTCAGGCTCAATTGAAAACGCGGGATCATATTTCAGGCTAAGGTGGGTAACGTCATCATCAATACCAACGGTAAAACGCGGTTTGGGGCGCGGCGCATTCAGTTCCTGGAAAATTGCCGCAGCCATTGCCGGAGTAAATTCTTTTGAAGATAAGCCAAAGCGGCCACCGATGATCAGCGGCATTTGCGCAAAGGGCGCAGCGCCATTGGCAACCCCTTCAGAAATTGCGGCGATAACATCCAAGAACAGCGGCTCACCTTCGCTGCCAGGCTCTTTAGTGCGGTCTAATACAGCAATGCGCTTTACAGTAGACGGCAGCGCGCGCAGCAGATATTCAGCGGGGAAGGGGCGATACAGCCGCAAATTAAGAACGCCGACTTTTTCCTGCGTATGGCTGTTCAAATATTTTACCGTTTCGCCAACCGTTACGGCGCCAGACCCCATAACAACCACAACATGTTCTGCGTCGGGCGCGCCAAAATAATCAGCCAGATGATAAACTCTGCCGGTTACCTCGGCAAAAGCGTCCATAGCTTTTTGAGTAATTTCCGGCGCTTGCTGATAATATTTATTCACTGATTCACGCGCTTGGAAATATACATCGGGATTTTGGGCCGAACCGCGCAATACCGGGTGATCCGGTGACAGAGCGCGCATGCGGTGCGCGCGCACATAATCCATATTCATCAATGCGCGCATTTCTTCTATTGAAAGCTGGTGGATTTTATTAATTTCGTGAGATGTGCGGAATCCGTCAAAAAAATGCATAAACGGAATGCGAGACTGCAATGTGGCCATGTGCGCCACCATCGCCATATCTTGCGCTTCTTGCGGCGAACACGAGGCAAGCATCGCAACGCCGGTGCTGCGCGCCGCCATCACATCGGAATGGTCCCCGAAAATCGACAGCGCCTGTGTGGCAATGGAGCGCGCGGCTATATGAAACACTGCGGGAGTCATTTCGCCGGCAATTTTATAAAGATTCGGAATCATCAGCAGCAAACCTTGCGACGCAGTAAAGGTAGAGCACATAGCGCCGGTTTGCAGTGCGCCATGCAACGCGCCGGCTGCGCCTCCCTCGGATTGCATTTCAACAACAACCGGTGTGGTATCCCATAGATTTTTTTGATTCAGCGCCGACATTGCGTCGGCCATTTCGCCCATAGGCGTAGAGGGAGTAATTGGATAAATAGCCATGACATCGCTCAGCATGTAGGCGACGCGACCAGCCGCTTCATTGCCATCAACGGTAACCCATTTCTGACCCATAGTGTTTTGAAACCTCATAAATATATCGATAGAATTTGCTCACATATGTTTTGAGCGAAAAAAGAGGCTACGGAAACCCTGAACGTCGAAAACAGCCGGCGATGAGAGCGCTCTGAATCCTGCGCGCCGTTGCGCCATGAGCGAATTCAAATAATTACTTTTATTTGAACCAGCCATAGTCCATTTTTTAAGTATAAACAGACGAAATCACATTTGTATCACATAACATTCTTAGACTATCACATTTTGCGGGACAACGGATATTCTTGCCGCTTGTTTTTCCCGATGAGACAAATATGTCAATACAAGTATATACACAGCCGCAACAAGCAATTCGCCATGCGTAGGTTTGGCGCCAATATGTCCGATAAACTCAATAATCGGGGCAATAATAAAAAGAAATAACCCCAAAAAGCCATAGCTCAGCGCTAAAATTTGGCGGTTGCCCCACCCTTCGGCGCTGCTCCAGCGCCATATAAGCGCCGCCATGCAACTATATATACAAGCAGTGATAATTATAGCCACCAAAGCAGGTATCCGCGGCTGAAAAAATCCACCGCTTACAATTTCAAACAGCGAACCAAAAAAGCCAAACAGCCGCAGCAGCCAAAGCTTTGGCGGTTTCACCGGCCTGATTTTGCGGGATCCGCGTGGTTTTTGCAGCCCTAAGACTATGAAAAGCACACACAGCGCCAATATAGCCAAATACTGCCAAAACGGCGGCGACGAATAACCGACCCCTCGATACAATATAAAACCGAAGAGCGCTAAACTAATAGCCGAGTCGATTCCAAACACAATTGCAATAGCAATAATACCGCGTTTACTTAGCCAAGGGCGCGACGCAAATTGCGGAAAAATCATCTCAGCTAAAAAGATTGGAATACTGATGCTGATAACTGCATGAAAAAATGTTAAATTCTCGCCCCAAAGCCAATTGATGCCCCAAAAATCACCATATTGTTTCAGATAAAGCACATCGGGCCAATGCGTGTTAAACCAAGTGTTGTTGATGAGCGCTTCTTCAAATATCCCATATGCGGCGCCTAACAGCAAAATAGAGCGCCGGCCCAATCCTAATCTGTAAACAGTTTCGCGAATAAGCAATGCTCCAAAACCATAAAACGCTATTTGAAACACTGCCACGTAGGGGATAAGAAACAATAAAATCGGTGTTGAAGAGCTAAGAACTTCAGCGGTTAAAGGGGAGAGAATCGCCAGCAACAAAATAGCCTTCCGGGTTTTTTGAGTTTTTTGCGCGGATAATTCCATAACTTTCTCGGATGCCATTGTTTGACCTCCTAATATTTGTTTTGCGTCACGCAAAGGGTATTTTGCCGGTTATTCAATCAGCTGCTGCAGAATACGCCAATGACTCTTTACCCGCATTGCGCAAAATTTTCAAAATAAATGTAAGCTATATCACGTGTTTTTCTGCCAGCATATGTAAATCCGGGGCGCAGATAGTCAGGGCAAATTGTCTGCTGCGAAGATGCTGCAATTTACTTAATAGGTGGTCTTTTTCCGGGTTGTCTTTCATGTGATCGACTTGGGATTGCAGCGCTGCAATGCGCATACGAAGTGTTTCCGCTTGCACATGCATGCGTAAATCCCAGCGGCTGTATGTTTGCGGCATAGGAAAAGCGCATCTCCTTATTTTTTATCATGGACCGAGCATTTTATGTCACAATCACCGGATTCGGCTGATTGTGGCGGATCTTTGCGTTTTAAAGGCACGGAGATGATAACGCCGCTTTCAAGCTGCACATCGATGCTATATTTCGGCACATTTTGCGCAACCACTTTCCCTGCGCCATCCGAAGTAATAAACTCTTCACCAACATCCGGCATTGATTCTTTTGCTTCGATATATGTATCGTTTTCAAACGCCAAGCAGCACATAAGCCGGCCGCATACGCCTGATATTTTCGTGGGATTCAAGGGAAGCGACTGTTCTTTTGCCATTTTAATGGAAACCGCGCCAAAATCTGCCAGCCAGGTAGAACAACAAAGCTGCCGACCGCATGGCCCAAGCCCACCAAGCAATTTTGCGTGGTCGCGATACCCAATTTGGCGCAATTCTATTCTTGTGTGAAATTGCACCGCCAAGTCGCGCACCAACGCGCGAAAATCTACCCGGTCATCCGAATAAAAATAAAAAGTTAAGCGAGAGCCATCATAAGCGTATTCCGCTTCGATTAATTTCATTGGCAAATCGTGCTGCAGAACTTTTTCATTACAGCTCTGCAGCGAACTACGTTCCCGGGATTTGTACTCCAGCATTTGCCGCAGATCGTCATCACTCGCAACAGAATAAATCGGTTTCAGCGGTTCTTCAAGCTCATTCAGCGCAATTTGCTTCGGAGCAATTACAACCCTGGCTGCTTCTTTTCCGCGCGGGGTTTCAACAATAACATATTGCGAAACACGTACATTTGGGTAATGAGAAGCGTCAAAAAAATAGAGTTTCCCGGCGCGACGAAAACGGACACCTACAACAATCGGCGTTTGTTCATTCATGAAAACTGCCTGCGCCTATAAATCATTCGCAAGTAAAATAGCTTCGGCAACTTCACGCATACTTCGGCGCGAATTCATACTTGCCCGTTGTATTCTGCGGAAAGCTTCACTTTCGCTGAGGCCTTGTTTTTCCATGAGAATACCTTTGGCTTTTTCCACAACTTTACGGGTTTGCAGCTGATCCTCCAAATTATCGACTTTCTCTTCCAACTGCCGCAAATCATCGTAGCGGGTAAGAGAAATTTCAATTGCCGGCTTCAACTCACTTTGATTCCACGGCTTTACCAAATAATTTTGCACATGCGCGGCTTTTGCGCGTTCAATTAATTCCGGATTATTATAGGCTGTCAACAGTAACGTGGGGGCAAGTTTTTCTTTTGAAATAATCTCAGCGGCGGAAATTCCATCCATTTCCGGCATATTGATATCCAAAATCACCAGGTCCGGGTGCAGTTCACGCGCCATATTCACAGCGCTTACACCATCGCCAACATCTCCGACAACCAAAAATCCCAAGCGCGTCAGCTCTTCTTTCAAGTCCATGCGAATTAACGTTTCGTCTTCCGCAAGTAAAATGCGTTTTTGCATGATTTGCCCTCTTTTATGATGTACTCTGATTTCATGATACATTATAACATAAATCAATTGATTGAGACATAATTTTTTATCAATACAATTATCCTTTGGCTTTTGCTTACCGCACTCACAGCAAATATCTAGAACAGCAAGCGCACCGGAAAATCTTGGAGCATCTAACAGTTGTACCCTGCTAATTTCCCTGCCAAGTATCGGTAATTGCGCCTTCACCGGAACACGGAACAGTATACGTTTGTGCGGGTCCGCTTTGCATGGTATACGTTCCATCGGCGTGTTCAATAAAATATTTGTATTGAATAGAAGCGCAAGCCGGCAAACTGGCCAATAAAAATTGCGTATTGCCGGTATCTGGCGTTACCAATGGGCCAATCGCTTTGGTAATAGATAAACTGTTATTGCCAAGTTCCGCAACATTGCCGGTGATATATACGTGGTCACTGTTCGATAACGCCGGCAAGCCGTTTAGCGTAAAATTAACCGGAACCTGCGCCGCGCTGGCAACATTTACAGGATATGCGCTGCTGCACCCGGCAGAATTGCAAATTTTAGCTGTCGTAAGTCCGCCGGGAATCTGCGGGACGGTAACCGATACGGATTGAGCTGACCATTGCATGATTTTTGCGGAAACACCGCCGATTTGCACGGTTCCGGATGCGCCAAATCCTTGGCCGTCCAAAATCATCGTATCGCCGGGATGCGTCAGCTCTGGTGAAGCGCTTCCCAGCAGCGGAGTGTTGCCGGCCGGCGCCGTATATTGCCATACGGCTATTTCATTTGGCTGCAGCGTCAGCGCATTGATTGTTCCTTGCGAGCCAACTTGCAGCATGGATCCATTTTGCAGTCCGCCTAACACATCCGCATAGGATCCGGCGGGCAGCACAGTTTGCAGATTGGTAAACGAATGCGCCGCGCTTGTGCTGCTGTTTACCGCCGTAACGACTACATTTTGGCCAAACTGTCGTTCAAATAAATAAACATCGTGAGTTATTTTTATCGGCGCATAATTTCCATACGCCAGCGCCGGATTGGCTCTGCGGAGCGCCGCAAGGCAGCTAATCAGGTGATACGCTTGGGTAGATGTTGAAAAGCCCGGCATCATCGGCCGATTATACGGATCTTCACCGCTATTGTTGTTGTTTACCAAATATTGCTCTGTGCCATAATACACAGTTGGAATACCCGGAATCGTCATCATGGCGGTCAGCGCTTCATTCAGCGAAGCGTGACTGCTATTAAGTGACAGGAATCGCGCCATATCATGATTATCGATAAAATTAGGCAGATCATTCGGCCACAAAAAGTCTTTGCTTTCCTGAAGCAGTGTCGTGTTTATTTCATTTGGTGAGCTTAACCCAATGCCATACACATCACGCAGCGCAGTATCCACCGGAAAGTTTAAAATCGCCATGCCGCTGGAATTGGCAAATTGCGCCGCTTCCGGATAGGTTACAGCGCCTGTTCCTCCGGTCAGGTACCATTCTCCAACCAGATACGACGGCTTTTGCGCTTCAATAGCGTCACTTACTGTTTTCAGCCAGCCGCCGGTTGGTCCGGGCATGCTTTTCACTGAATCAAACCGAAAGCCATCGGCGCCATGCTGGGTAAATTGCAGAATAGCGCCTTTCAAATAAGCATTTACCGCGGGGTTTTCCTGAGCAAAATCTGCCAGATCCTCTAACGTTCCATATTCCTGCTGATAAAGGCTGTCGCTTTGTTGATTTTGTGTATGATGAAACCAACTATTGGGATCGCTGTCATAGGAAGCTTGCAAAACCCCATTTTTATAAATCGCGCCATCAGCGCCGGTGTTGCGCGGATTCGAGTGATTTGCGGCAAAATCGATAATAACTTGAATGCCATGCGCGTGCGCGGTTTGCGTCAACGTATCAAAATCGCTCCACGTTCCAAAATGCGGATCTATCTGGTAATCATCCTGCGCCCAATAGCCATGATAACCTGCTTGATTTCCATACGCCGGCTGGGTAATATTTTCCACAATGGGAGTTATCCAAATTGCGGAAACACCCATTCCTGCAAGATAGGGAATTTTATCCGTAATGCCTTGTAAATCACCGCCCCAATATGCCTGCCAATTTTGGTGAGTGGAATCCATCGGCGCAGTATCACTGGCCGGAATCGATTTATTTGGCGCGCCTTCAAAAAAACGATCCACCATAATTTCATAAATCAATCCGGATTTTATATCAGCGGAGTTCAAAGGAGTTGTTTGCGGCAATGTGGCGCATGTTCCCAATGCAGCATTCGATTGCGCCGGTTTCGCGCTGCCATTGTTATATGTATAAATGGCTATAGGAATGCCTCCCGCAACCAACACGAACAGAACAATAATCAGAATAAAGACCGATTTCCGAGAAAATTTTGTGGATGAGCGCGCAAACATAGCTATTTCCTTTTTCCTTAACAGATACAATGTCAATATGAAAATGGAGCGTTTTCATGAATGGAAAGCGCTCCAAAACATTAATAAAGAGAATAGAAGATTAACCTTTAACACTGCCAATCGTCAGCCCGGATTGCAAATAGCGCTGCAGCAGCAAAAAGATGATGACTAACGGCACGGTTACTAAAACAGACGCCGCCGCAAAATAGCCCCATGGTGTTGAATGATTGTTTGCCAGGCTAAATAAGCCAACGGTAACGGTTATGTTCGACTGATCTGCGTTTGGGGTAAGCACCAAATTTGCAAGCGCAAATTCATTAAATCCCCCAATAAAAGATATCAACGCGGTAGCTGCGATTGAAGGCGAGGCTAACGGCAGCATAATTTGCCAAAAAGTTCTGAACGGAGAAGCGCCATCAACATAGGCCGCCTCTTCCAATTCTTTCGGCAAAGTATCAAAATAGCCCTTAATATTCCAAGCGCCGAATATAATACTGCCCGCAGTATAGATGAGCAGCAGACCTTCAAGAGTGCCGGTTAAATGCAGCGATTGAAGAATTTGATAATACGCTGTTATAGCAAGCAGACCCGGAAAAGCCTGTAACGCCAGCAAAAATGTAAGTGTTGAAAGCCGCCCTTTGAACTTGAACCGCGAAAGCGCATAAGCGCCTAATACGGAAATAATTAACCCCAAGAAGGTAGATCCGCCAACAAGCAGAGTAGTATTCAGAAGCCAATGCAAAAAGGAAGTCTGCCCCAAAATATATGTATAGTCCCCCAATGTAGGCGACTGCGGAAACAGCTGCAGTGTGGTTGTAATTAGCTGCTGTGTTGCGTTAAACGACGCCTGAAGCACATAATACAAAGGAAAAATCGCAAAAATCGTCATCCCGATTAAAAACAGATATTCCAGTGTTAATCCTATATTTCGTTTCATTTTATAGGACAAATCAACCGTTTGCGGAGCCGGCACAGCAGGAACCGCGCGGCTGGCGCTCATTGCAGGATTGATATTCTGCGCTGCGGATACAGCATTTTCCGGAATAGATTGTTCGCTCATTTTGCAGTTTCCTCTCTGTTAAATCCCGTCAGCCGGAACCCGGCAAGAATTGCAATCAGCAGCAAGATAAATACGATGATTGCCGTTGCAGCGGCTTTGCCATAGTTGGTAAACGCGCCGGTTGTAAAATAATTATAGAAGTACAGCATGACAAAATCAGTAGCGCCGGGCTTTGTAATATCGGTAAACGGGCCGCCGGCAGTAATCAGCCACACCGTATTGAACATTTGGAAGGTAGTTATGCCGCTCATCACAGTGATAGGGGTAATTGCGGGAACCAGCAGCGGCAAAGTAACTTCGCGGAACCGCTGCCATGTTGAAGCGCCATCCACCTTAGCGGCGTCGTTTAATTCTTCAGGGATACTTTGCAATGCGCCAAGAATTACAATCGTAAAAAACGGATAAGAAAGCCACAGATTTACAACAACTACCGCAATAAATGCGGGAATTGGGCTTCCCAGCCAGTTAACGCCAGCATTTACATTTTGAGTGAAATAGCGCAAAATGTTATTAAATGGACCAAAGTTATAATCAAATAAAAATTTCCAAATCAGCGCAGTAACAAAGGACGGCATCGCCCATGGAAGAATAATCAGCGCGCGCCATATTTTCAAGCCGCGTATGCGCTTATCATTCAATATCATGGCGGTTAACATTCCAATGATTAAAAACGAGCCAATGCAAATTGCAACATACAGGAGTGTAAGCAAAACAACCGGAATTAAAGCTGTATTTGCCTCAGATAAAATGGACTGAAAATTTTTCAAGCCAACAAAATGATAGTTTTGCAAAAACTCATTAAAAGTATTCTCATTTGTAAGCGAGATATAGACAGTATAGGCTATAGGAAAAATATTAATCAAAGCAATAAACAGAAATGTGGGTAACAAAAACAGCGCTATCGTTGGTTTTTTCACTTGAAGCATACAATTAGCCTTCCCTTCCGCAACGCGCAATAGCTACTACTGAAATGCGCCAATGGCGGATAGCACCGCCATCAGCGCACACAAAACCTTTCAGAATTGCTACTGCAATCCTGGTTTGCTTGCGAAACCTAGTTGCCAGAAATATTCTGCACACCTTTTTGAATCAAAGACTGCGCCTGAGACATTGCCGCCGCAGGGGTTGTATTGCCCTGGAAGTCGGCGACTAACGCATTTGCCATCGGGGTCCAAACAGCAGACATATACGGAGTATTCGGGAAAGGAACACCGTTTTTGGTCTGCGCAAAGAATGCGCTGATGACGGCGTTTCCAGTAATCTGCGGATTATTGCCAGCGGCAAGATTCGCAGGAATTTCGCCGGTCGCTACGCACATAGTAACCTGATTAGATTCGTTGGTGAAGTATTTCATGAACGCTACATCTAACGGAACGTTGGTTGCCGTTTTTGTAACCATAAATGTTTTGCCGCCGACGAATGGAGAGATTGGTTTGTTGGTGCTGTCTACTGTGGGAAGAACCGCGAAGCCAACATTATTTGCGCCAATTGCTTTAGCATACGTGTCATAAGCCCATGGGCCATCGATAGTGGCCGCAGCTTTGCCTTCGCTGAAAAGCGCAGAAGCTGTTTGGTTGTTCAAGCTCTTCGGAAGATACTGGTTGAAAGACTGCAAGAAAGTTGCCGCTTGTACACTGGCCGGGGAACCAATTTGCGTATTGCCCTGCCCATCGATGTACGAAGCGCCATAAGCATAGAAGAATCCGGCATTGTAGTAAGCGTCGTTTGGCGGCCAAACAAGACCATAGTCGCCCGGATGCTGCTGCGCATAGGTTTGCTCAAATGTTAACATCTGGCTGGTTGTGGTAGGAAGCTGGCTTGCGCTGACCATGCTTTTATTATAAAACATGGTAACAATCTCGGTAACTTCGGGAATGCCGTACACATGATTGTTAAACTGCACTCCGGCCGCTGCGGGAGCGGTATACGTTTGTGCAAGCTGTGCGGCAGATTCATAGGAATCAATCGGCTGAATAACGCCTGCTGTCGCCAGCGTGCCGATATGGTCTACCGGAAACGCAACGATATCAGGAGCGTTTACACCGCTTTTTTCAGTGGTAATCAATTTATTATCGTCTAAGTTGACGGTAACCAAATTAATTTTAACATTGGGATACTGCTGCATGAAATTATTGACGATCTGTTGCTTTGCAGAGAGATATGCGCCAGTCCAGTCATCCCAAATAGTAATTGTGCCACTGTAATTCACCGATGTACCGGAACTGCCTGAAGTAGAGCTGCTGCCGCAGGCAGCCAGCAGCATAGCTGTTGCGGTAATAGCCACAACCATGCTCAGCGCAAAGCGCTTTTTCGATAACATAGAATTCGTCCTCCTCATAGTGCGCAAAGCAAAATTCGCGCAGAACTTCACTTTGCAAGAGCTTGTCATAAAGCTCTGGGTTTCCTCAAAAACGTGGGTTATGAACAATTAATCTGTTGAAACGTGCACAGAATGTTCACTGCTAAGATATTCATCCAAATTCCCAGAAATTGTTTGCAGCATCACAAAAAATCTTTTCAGCTCTTTTTGCGGCAAGCTGCTAAACATATTATGAATATGAGAATTATGCCTCTGCAGAATATAATCGCGAACTTTCCGGCCTTCAGGAGTAAGGGTCAGCAAAAACACTCTGCGATCGTGCGCGGCGGTAGTACGGCGTACATAATGCGCCGCTTCCAGCCGATCTACAATTGCGGTTACATTGCTTTTGTCGGTTAAAAGCACTTTGCTTAAATCCACCATTGAAAGGCCGCTTTGTTCATCAAGATGATACAGCGCCCAAAATTGTCGTGTATTCAGCCCATACTCGTTAAAGAATTGCCGATCGCTGTCATCAAATTGGAGGAAGAGTTTTGTGAGGAGATGATAGATCTCTTGTTCAGATTGTTGTATATCTTGAACGTTATCCATTAATTGGTTTCTCCCTTCCCCGGAAGTATTTTTTGCTCTTCTTCGAGATTGCCCGAACACATTATTAAAACACTGCTGCGGCATCGCTGTTCATTACCATGTTTTCGCGCTACAAGTAGTATAACCTAAAATAGTTGTAAAGTCAACTGTTTTACATACTAATATTCTGAATTTTAACAAAAATCGCCCCATGCGCCGGAATTGTGATTTCTGTATATGGCGCTGTGGTATCCATTTCCTCCATACTATTCGTGATTCGCTTCGCATATACTATCCTTGTATTCATTTGCTCCCCTTCCACGCCGGTTTGCGGCGCAGCCAATTCACCAATTGCGGCAGTATAGTCTCGCCCTGTCAGATTAAACAGTGTATACAGCGACATAGAGGGGCATTCTAAGCATAGGCACTGTACATCTTGTTCAAACATATTGCTTCCTTGTGCAGGGTCTACAATAATCTTGCGAAGTTTTCCCAAACTTATTTCCGGTTCAGATTTTCTCCAAGCGATTAGGCTTTTATATAGATCCAGCAACGGATTTTTTTCGATATTTTCCCAGATCATAGCAGGGCGGGCATAGGCGTCGCGGCCGCGCGGGCCGGCAGTTTGATTTAAGCCAATCTCGGTTCCATAATAAATAATCGGAGTCCATGGTAGCATAAATTGAAACACTGCCGCTTGCAACAGCCGCACAGGATCATTTTCCGCCAGCCACATAAAGCGGTGCATATCATGGTTATCCAGCCCTAAAAATCCTTGCATTGTTGCCGGTTCCATCCTTTGCGCTTCTATTATATAGTCTACCAAATCACCCAAAGGCCGCGAGCGCTGCGCAAAGACCTGCCGCAGCATGCGGGTAACGGGGAAATTCATATATCCATCCAATTTACCGGCATAGCGTTCGATCTCTTTATATCCGACAGTAATTTCACCCAGCAAAAATACTGCCGAATTTTCATCTTTCACTTCTGATTGAAATTCACTCCAAAACTCTTCATTGGGGCCAACCACATAATCCAGCCGCAGCGCATCAGCGCCAAAATCGCGGATCCAGCGCCGGGCAGCCGTGTTTAAATAGGCGCGAACTTGGCCGAGATCGGTTCGCAGCTGCGGCATTTGTTTTACGGAAAAAAAAGCCATATACCCATTTGGCGGCCATTGTTCACCAAACGAGTACCAATTTCGCGAGTCACTTTCGGGATGCGCTATCGCTTCTATAAATATGGGATGTTCATCTGAAGTGTGGTTCGCCACAAAATCCAGCATCAGTTTTATTCCGCGGCGGTGCGCCTCACGCGAAAGCGCCATCAGCGCCTCTGCGCCGCCAAAACGGCTGGATATGGCAGTATAGCTGGATGGGTTATATGAATGATAGGTGGGGCTTTCACATATCGGAGAAAGCCAGATCATAGTTACGCCAAGATTTTGTATATAGTCCAGTTTTTCAAGAATCCCCCAAAGGTCTCCGCCCCAAAATACTTCATACGAATCTTTTGGCTGAATCTGCGGATTAGCTCCAGCTTTGGCAAAACGATCCACAAAAATATGATACACAATTTCGTTGTGAATCCATTGCGGATACGACTGCCGATCTGTTTTATACTCAAATATTCTGCCAAACACCTGTGCCTCACCCAGCGGATCTGTGGCGTCGGCGTACCAAATTTGGCGCGAATCGCGTTCATTCCAGCCTTCCATCCGATAGCGCAAACGCACACCGTCGGCTTGCCCGGGCAATTCCGCGGCCCACTGCTGCACCGGAATCTGCATTTCAGAGCTAAAATATACTCCAGTTGGTTTAGCGTATACGACATTGCCAATTAGGCACATGCCCATATTGCCGGATGGAATTTTACCGTCAGTGGTAAAATACACAGCAAGATGATCAATATGTAACGTTGCGTTCGTTTCAGCAAACACCTTCACCGGCTGCCCGGGCAACGGATCCAGCGGCCAAATTTGTGCGCCATGATAGATACCCACCGGAACATTAGCTTGGCGGCGTACATCATGCGGAGTTATAAAAGGAGCAAAAAAATAATCATCAACCATATATTTCACCTTTACGTATGTTCATTCACTGCGCAACCAAATAATTGTTTGCTATTCAACAGTTGAATATGCTACAACTATATCATAAATTTGCGCAATTCCATTATTCCGAATTCCGAAAGTGACCTTTATGAAACCACAAACTTGGCTTTCCGGCATCCACCACGACGGCTCTGCCCGTTATGTTCACCACACAACCGGGGAGATCGGTTCTTCCGTTGCCATTTCATTGCGAACTCCGCGCGACACCCCGATCAGCCGCATTTTCATCCGCTTTGCCCCGGACGGTGAGCAGCAATATGCGCCAATGCGCAAAACCGGTGAAAACGGAAGCATACAATGGTGGGAAGGCGAGCTGCAGTTAAGAATGCCCGTTACCAGCTACCGTTTCCATATTATCACTCCCAGTGAAAGTTTTTGGCTGAACGGTGAAGGCATTCACTCTTATACTCCTACCGATTCGGCAGATTTTCGCATCATTGCAGGGTATACCGCGCCGCATTGGACACATACCTCGGTTTTTTATCAAATTTTTCCGGATAGGTTTGCCGATGGCGATCCAGAATCAAATGTTGTTTCTAATGAGTATACGCTTTACGGCAAACCGGTTATTGCGCAGCAATGGGGTGATGCGCCGCTTCCTGGCGGCAGAGACTTTTTTGGCGGCGATCTGCAAGGCATTATTGACCATTTGGAGTATTTGCAGCAGCTTGGCGTTTCCGCGCTATATATTACGCCAATTTTTACGTCACCCAGCAATCATAAATATGATGTATCCGACTTCCGCGAGATTGATCCCCATTTTGGCGGCAATACTGCCCTTGCAAAGCTTTCATCTGCGCTGCACGCACGCGGCATGAAATTAATGATGGATATTACACCAAATCACTGCGGATCATCCAATTCTTGGTTTCAGCAGGCTGTAGCAGATCCGAATGCAGAAACGGCCGAATATTTTACATTTCATCATCATCCTGATTCTTACGAATGCTGGTTAGGGGTACAAAGTCTTCCTAAGTTAAATTATCGCAGCAAGAAATTGCAGCAAGAAATGTTTGCCGGACCGGATTCCATTATGCGGAAATGGCTGGACGCGCCATATTCCATAGACGCATGGCGGCTGGATGTAGCAAATATGATGGGACGGCAAGGCGCATTGCAAATGGGCAATAAACTTGGCCGCGCAATTCGCACAGAATTAAAGCGTGACCATTCCCAGTTGTATTTGCTTGGGGAGCATTTCTTTGACGCAACAACGCACCTTCAGGGCAATGAATTTGACGGTGTAATGAATTATCGGGGATTTTTACTTCCATTGCAGCAGTGGATTGCCGATTTTGCTAATGACGCCGGCAACGCTTCCAGCTGGGATTCCAGCCACACAATTTCCACCTATGGATTAACGGCGCAATGGCAAGCTTATTTGGCAACTATTCCGTGGCAGATTGCGCTGCAGCAATTTAATTTATTGGATAGCCATGATACCGCACGGATGTTTTCAATAGTGCAAGGAAACATGAATAAAATGCGCGCCGTAAGCGCATTGTTGTTTACATATCCCGGTATTCCCAGCGTATATTATGGCGATGAAATAGGGATGCAAGGCATGCGAGATCCGGATTGCCGGCGCTGCATGAATTGGGATCCCGAAGCATGGAACCACGATTTGCTGGAGTGGTATCGTGCGCTTATTCACCTGCGCACGACTGCGCCGGCGCTGATAGAGGGCGGCTATCAACTGCTATTTGCCGGTATTGATACGCTGGCGTATATGCGCGAGGCGGAAGGGGATATTATCATAATTGCTGCGCAGCGCGCTGATGATGGCGCCGAAGCAATATCACTACAAAACACCGGCATACCTGACGGCGCACATTTTACAGAGGTAATTAGCGGCCAAACCCAAACCATTACAAACAGTACGCTAAGCATTCAAGGCATTGCGGCAATCGGCGCACATATATGGAGAATGGCGCGGCACTAAAACGCGGCGCACATAACCGGGGATTCGTAAGGGGCGGATGCCCCTTGCGCGGGGTTTGGGGTGTCCCCAAAAAATATCTTTTTATTTTATTTTCCGATGGGAAATATTGGTGGCCGGGTGGCCATAAAACGAACACCACACGATAAATCATGTGGCTTGTTTCCCCACCTCCACCCATGTGTACTGCGCGGCGTTTGCAAAATGGCAAGGGATCTATGTGGAAACAGAATTGCTACTCATTGCCTTTTGTTTCCTCTGAAAAGGTACTATTCTGAGATACAAAATTTTCGAATAATTGCATCGCATCTCTAAAATGAAATCGCTTTGCATATAATCTTGCTAATACTTTTACTGGTTCTTGATATTTTTTATCACATTGTATCGATTGTTTTATGGCCGCTTCGGCTTCATTTTTCCTGCCCATCTCTAAGAGTATTAATCCATATTTAAACCATATTCTTGCATTTTTTTTATCTAATTGCAAATACTGTTCGTATACTTTTATTGCTTCTTGATATCGTTTCAGACGATATAACATTACACCTTTATTTTCCCATGCATCCCCGTTATTTGGTTGTAATTCTATTACCTTTTCATAACTTTCCAGTGCTTCTTTATACCGCTTCAATTGGGTCAGCGCTATTCCCTTATTTCCCCAAGCAAGAGCATATTGGGGATCCAATTCCAGCGCCTTTTCATAATATTCCAGCGACTTTCCCCATTTTTTCTTCCTCATATATATTACCCCTTTATTGTTCCATGCATTCGCGTTATCTGGCTGCAATTCTATTGCTTTGTCATAACATACAATAGCGTCTTCATATCGCTTCATTTCTGCCAGCGCTACCCCCTTATCCACCCAAGCAAGAGCATAGTATTGGGGATTAAATTCCAACGCTTTGTCATAACTTTCTATTGCTTTGTCATAACACTCCAGCGCTTCTTTATTCCGCTTCATTTCTGCCAGCGCTACCCCCTTGTTTATCCATATATAGGTGTTATCTGGCTGCAATTCCAACGTTTTGTCATAACACTCCAGCGCTTCTTTATTCCGCTTCAATTTTGCCAACGCTACGCCTTTGTTGTACCATGCGCCGGCGTTATCTGGCTGCAATTCCAACGCTTTGTCATAACTTTCCTGCGCTTCTTCATACCGCTTCATTTCTGCCAGCGCTACCCCCTTACGCCACCAAGCAAGAGCATATTGGGGATCCAATTCCAACGCTTTGTCATAACTTTCCTGCGCTTCTTCATACCGCTTCATTTCTGCCAATACTATTCCCTTACTTATCCAAACATAGGTCAATTGGGGATCCAATTCCAACGCTTTGTCATAACTTTCCAGCGCTTCTGCATATCGATTCAATTTTGCCAACGCGACTCCTTTACTTATCCATATCTTAGCGTTCTGTGGGTCCTCCTCTATTGCCCGTTCGTAGTATGCAATCGCTTTTGCCCATTGCTGCTCTTCCCTTTCCAGTTCACCTACTGCAAAATATATTTCTCCCAACTCCATTTTCGGTTCTTCCACTTGTTGATAGGCAGCTATCGCTTCCTCCTCTCTTCCAAGCGCTACACATAATTCCGCTTTGCGCACCCACATTTCCCAACAGTCCGGATATCCTTCCAGTACTTTCTCCAGTACGCTCAGCTCCTCTTCCTTCTTGCCCAACTCCTGCAAACAACATCTTAAAATATCCCAGATATCATACCGCTCGGGAGTTTGCTGCACAATCTGCCGATATATGTTTGCCGCCGCTTCCCATTGATCCATTTGCCTATAGACCCATCCCTGACATTCCCTTATTTGGTTCTCTTCCGGTTTCAGTTTTGCTGCGCGCCCCAATGTTTCTAGCGCTTCTGCATATTGTCCTAGTTCTGCTTGTGCAATGCCATATGAAAACTGTATATCCCAATTCTCCGGATCATATTCTGCTGCGTGTCGATACGCTTCCTCCGTTTCTTCTTTCAGTTCCATTTCTACATAAATAACTCCGCGAATTTTCCAATAATAAGCTTTTTCTGAACTATATTGCTCTTTCATCTGATTCCAAAAATAAGTTTTTGTCGTAAAATATTGCTCCGACATCTGAAATGCTTGCAATGCTTCTTCATAGCGGTGCATTTCTATATACACATATCCTAATTCATTCCAAGCATCACAATTCGCTTGATTCTGGGCAAGTATCTCCTTATATATTTCCGCTACTTCCCCATATCTGGCAAGATTCATTAACACATTGCTTTTGATTAATTTAAATCGTTCGTTAGTTGCATATTCTTCATTTTCTTGCTGTATGATTGCATATGCTTCCTCATAGTGTTCTATACTAAGTAATAACATGATATAATCAAATAATAGATTAACTGAATGTTTTTTTGCTTTCATTGCATGCCGATAAACTTCCATTGCTTTTTCCGTATCTCCTAATAAATAATATATATATCCTAAATCATCCCACAGCATTTCATCATCTGGATTGGCATCCATAAATGGCAGTAATATTTCTACTGTTTTTCTATATTCTTTTAACTCAAGATAAATCCTACCTTTGCGCGTAGCTGCTTTGACCCACGTTGGATCTTGCTGCGCTGCAGTTTCATACGCAATGAATGCCGCTTCATACCGCTTCTGCGCATATAACCCATCTCCGCGGATAATCGCTGCTTCTTTGGTTTCTTGCTCAGGCGGTTCCGGCGCATGCGGCTCGGTCGCCGGCGTAATCGCCAGCATGCGAATAAGCTGCTTTGCAACTTCGCCTTCTTGGCCGGTTGCGATGATTGGTGTGTATGCTTGAAATTCTCCTGGTACCTCTCGCTCCTCCGGCAGTATTGCAAGATAGGTCATTCCGTTTGTTTCGGCTAACATATGTATTCGGCGCACCACCTGCATGGCATGTTCCGAGGCAGTTAACGTTTCGGTCAGCAAGCATACAATAATCTTGCAGTGTAAAATCTCTACTTCATAACGCCCCAAAATATCTTCATCAGGATGTATCTGCGCCGGCACAATCTGCGCTCCCGCTGTTTCCAGCGCATGGGTATATCGCTCTGCCTGTTCACGGTCTTGCTCTGTGGAGATCAAACATATTTGCGCTGCTTCTGCCATGGGAGGTATCCTTTTCTCGTTACTTGCCTAATTTCTTGGCTCGGATTCATTGCCGTTTCGCGCCAGTTTCCACTCTGAAACGCGCCATCTGCAGTGAAAATTCGATCGATATTCGCATCATACTACACGAGAAGCAACAGCGCAAACAAGCGGTAGCGCATTTGCTCTGCGCGACGCACATAACTAGGGATTCGTAAGGGGCAGTTGCCCCTTGCGCGGGGTTTGGGGTGTCCCCCAAAATATTTTTTTTTAAAAACAAACTCCGCACACCAGCGCTGGTAGTGATAGAGGGGAAATAAGCCAGATGGTTTCACCAAAGCAAAATTGCCGTTAATTTTGCAGCGGGCAGCCTCCGACAATCAACGTAACAGACGCAGCGCCGGAATGCGATGTAAATCGCACTAAAAGCCGTTGCTGGGTGATGCTGTAGACTAGAGGCGCAACAGTGATATTTTGAACCGCGCCGGCTGACAGTGTTCCTTGCAGCGGAGATATGGTAACGATGGAAGAATAATTATTGCCGAAAACACTCCATTGCATTTCAGATGCGCCAGTGTTGGTAATTGTAAAATTTTGCGCTTCACCAACCTTGCAAGGTGTTTGAATAACAGATGGCTGAATCAACATATAATTTTGAGTAGTAGAAGTGCTGCCTCCCGCATTTGCCGAAGTTCCCGGAATAGTATATATAAATATCGCGGTCGCAATCAGTATCATTGCCGTTAGAATTGCAATACCGATAACATAGCGCGGCTGCAATGAAAATGAACGGCGCCGCGGCACTTTTGGCGCGCGCCATATTCGCAATTGCATTTGTGTTGCGCCATCTAAAACCGCAGATTTTATCCGCATAGTTGCAGCGTCTTCGGTAAATATATCTGGCGCGCCGGCTTGCCGACGATGAGTATCTTGCGCAGAAGCAACCGGCCAGTGAACAGCACGCGCAATATCAGCAATATATGAGTTGTTATCGCGAATCTGTAGTTTTCCTTGAAGTGATATAAAACCCGCCAAAGTCAGCAGTTCCATTGGAAGGACCGCGCGATCCACAAATCGATTTGCCGGAGGAAACAATCCCGGATGCAGCGCCAATGAAGGCTGTGAAAATTTTAATCGAACAGCTTCAATACATGCTTCCGGACCGCTTACCGCAATGACAACATGGCCCTCGCCGTTGGGATATTGCAAGGCGCCGTCATACAGCGCACAACCACACAATACCGCCGGATCCAGCGTTTCCATAAAGATCTTCCAAGCGCGCATGACCGATGCGTATGAAGAATTTGATAACGCAGTAAATTGTATCCCGATTATTGAACTATTGCGAGTGTTATCCTGGTACATTGTTTTGCTTACTAAATTTCCTCTGCTGAAATATTCTTAGCGCTGCCGCGGCGCGCATTCAATCATGCCGGCTGACATGTGTGATGATATAGGTAATATGCTCTTTATATTCCTTGGTTTCTTTAACTGCAATACCAATAGTTATCAGCGCCCTGCTGTCTATTTTGGCAAATTCTAATGTTTCACCCTGCAACTCTTGTATTATACTTTCACTGGAAATTTTTAACTCCCAAAAGTCATTGGCCATATTTTTCAGATAATATTCCTTCACTTCGTCAATTGGTTTGCGTATCTGAAACGTCTGTGTAACAAAACTGCTGGTTGATTGATCGAATAATAGCGCAGCGCCGGGGATAACTTTGATATCGCTGAAAGATCGCGCCGAAAGTTCTGCGTCTACAGACTCGGATTTTGGTTCAATGGAGGGTTGCTCGGGCAAACGCATAGGCAATTTTCGGAATGTTGGCGCCATAATTTTTATCACATCATTATTAAATTCCGGCTCCGGTTTCACTTGAGGCAGAATATACGGCATTTTATTGGTGGCAATATTGTTGGTGGTTATAGCCAACGTTTCCTGAGTTACCCGCAACGGCTTATCAGGCCGCAAGCGTTTCGCTTCGCGTTCCAGCTCGGCGGCTTCTTGGAAAGAAGCGCGCAGTCGCAGCAGCGCTGCAAGTTTTTCATATGTATCTGCCAAAAATGGATTTAATTCAAGCGCCTTGCGGTAGTGTTCTTCGGCGGCTTCATAGCGGCCGTTTTTCTTCATAATATCGCCATACACACTTTGCGCCGCGCCAAAACCCGGCCAAATTTGAATGGCCAGCCGCACGTGATACGCTGCGTCGGCAGCTTCATTCTGTTCCAAACAGGCTCTTGCAAACACCGTATGCAAAAAGGGATTATCCGGCGACGCAAATACCGATTGCTTTAGTAATGCATATGCCTCTTTCACTTGGCCATAATCCAGCAATGCTTCGCCGTATGGCGCTATTATCCGCGGTGATTGCGGGGTCTGCTGCAGCATTGCCATATACATTTCAATAGCCTCAGAGTAGCGCCGCGCCTGAGTATGAACAAACGCTAATGTTAATTGCGATTCAAATAGCCGCAATACACGGGGATTTTGCGCGGCTAAAATCGCTTCTGCTTCAGCAATGCGGCCCTGCGCGGCCAAAACATACGCCAACCCAGTTAACGGAATTTCTAATTGCATTGCTTGTGCGGTCTGGTAAGCGCGTTCTGCTTCGGGAAATCGTTGAGAAATACGGCAGACATCGCCTAATGTTTTAAATGAATTGGCCACGGCGTTGGAGCCGGAAGCTGCGGCAAACGCCGTCTCATACGCTAAATCATACTTGGCGGCGCCTAAATACGCCATGGCCAAAATACGTTTTGGCAAATCTTCCGCATTCCATTTCAACAAGGCAGATTGCAGCTCTGCCCGGGCCTCGCTTTGATAGCCTTGCAACCCTAGCGCATAGATTCGTAACAACGCAGGCGCCGGGGTATCCGGTGTTTGTTGCGCAGCATACTGAAACTGTTTTATTGCCGGCTCATATTGTTCATCTTCCAGCAAAGCTAGCCCATATTTCATGGCCACAATTGCGGCGTCGCGCTGTTTGCCATATTTTCGGCTCTGAAAAAACTCTTTAGGCCAAAGGATTCGCCCTAAAACCAAAATAACGGCAGCCGCGGCAATAATTATTCCGTTAATGACCACAAAATATACGCCTCATTTCATTCCACCAAAGATCGGGTTATTTGCACTGCTCCAACGAATGACCGAAAAACCGCTAAATAATCGTCTCCTGTTAAGATTGCCGTTCGCTTGCGGTTTTTGTCAAGCTCTACACCCCGAATAACTGCGCAAGCGGCTGCCATATCGGCGGTAAGAAACGTAATTTCCATGGTAACTTGCGGTCCAAAAGAGGGTATAACCCGCAGAACACGCAGATCTCTTTGCAGCGACTGAGCAGTTTTTTCCTTAAGGATAGCACAGGCTTTTTCAGGATGCAACGAAAGCGCCGCAAAACGGGTAATTGATTGCTTTACCTGCACAGGTGTAACATCCGGCGCCCATTTGATAAATTCATCAATAGTATCTGCGTCACCGCTGATTAGCGCTATCGGCGTTTGATAATATGCGGCGACCAGCGCGTTAATGGCCGATTCGCCTACGATTTCGCCGTTTATTTTTACTTCCCAAATCGCCCGTGGATTATATGTGTGGCTTAAGAGCGAACGCGCGCCCATCGAACCATGATAGCCGATAAACAGCGCCGCGTCAAAAGTTGCATCTAACCCTTCCATCATATATAACGGCTTATGTCGTCCGGTTAACGATGAAGCGCCGCCATGAAGCGCAGCGGGATCGAAGTTGCGCATAGCGCCATGAGAGTCGTTCACCAGAATATCCGCCATTGCGTCTACAGATAAAACGCCATCAATCACTGCGTTTAATTCACGTGTCAGCAAAGACCGGCCAAGCGCATAGTCATCACCTGTGCTGCGAATCTGTTCCCAATCTGATACGCCGGCAATACCTTCGGCGTCTATCGAAATAAAGATTTTCATACAATCAACCACTTTCGTAAAAATTATATGACTAAAATTGATTTTAAATTCATCACTATTCAGGCAGTAGTACTATGGGCAAAGCTACTGCGCATTTGCAGCAAATATCAGGCTGCATACGGTACCGGCGCTGGGTTGCGGCGTTATTTGAAATTCAGCGTGTACCATCCGGGCAATCATCTGTACCGTTAACAAACCTATTGGCGCGCCGGGATTTTCCGCCAATAGCTGCGCCGGCATAATAGCGCTGCCTTTTTGCAGTAAAAGCAAGATTTCATCGCGGAAACCCGAACCGGTGTCTTTCACGCCAATAATAGTTTTCTGCTGTTCCGTTCGGGCAAATAACACAACAGATCCATGTTTGGTATTAAATTTTATTGCGTTAATCGTTAAATTGAATAACGCGCGCCATAACATTTGTGAATCACACAGAACAAGCGCGGCGTCATCAGCTTCTATGGTCAGGCGCACCTGTTCCGAATCTGCGGCGTGCTGCAGCTGCTGCGCAATATCAGCCAGCAAAGGCTGCACAAAAATTTTGGTAAAATTTACGGTGTGCTTTTTCAAATTATCTTGGAAAATAAAATGTAAGTTTTCAATATATTCCATCATATCCAGTGTGCTGATGTGCGCAAAACCCAGCATTTCACGCTGCTGTGTATTTAAATCTCCCGCTTCGCCGCTAATCACCATCTCCAAAAAACCATGCGCCGCGTTGATACGATTTCGCAGGTTATGCGTAATTTCTGACAGGAACACCGTTTCCAAACGCTCACTTTGGGTATTGGCAGGTGTTGTAGAATCTTTTGTTAACGCAAAAGCAATCGCAGCGTTCAATTTCGGCAAATGTTCCAGCGCCGCTTGAATATTCTGCTGCGGAAATACTCCGTCATTTCTTTCAAACGCTAAGGAAATAATAACGTCCAGCGGCATATATTCTGCATATACAATCATATATTGCCGATGCGCGGAACGGAAGCGCGTTTCATAAATATGCGCTTTCGCGCTGAAATGCGGCGCTTGGATGGCGGCATGCACCAAACGTTGTTTTTTCGGTGAAGATAACGTATCACGGTTATCGGTTTCCGGTAAAGTAAAATTTGCTGCGCCGCAAATATATCGCGGTGTATGCTCAACAATCATAATCGCGCAGCCGGCGTCAGCCGAAATTGCCTTGGCAATTGCGCGAACTTGCGCGCGAAAAGCAGAATCTGCGCGCAGCAAAGTCAGCGCCCGTTGTGTAGAAAATGTTTGAGCTTCCGGTATAAAATCCTGTGGAAGTTGTGCTCGTACAGCCATAAAATCAATCCATTCTTAAACATAGTTAATAATATTGCTATTGATTTGAAA
Source organism: Chloroflexota bacterium (assembly GCA_021778805.1). Lineage (GTDB taxonomy): Bacteria > Chloroflexota > Ktedonobacteria > Ktedonobacterales > JACDGC01 > JAJYBV01. Next base: position 37,638 of record JAJYBV010000003.1, read on the forward strand.
ATTTATACCCCATACCTCGAACGGTAAGGATAAATTGCGGTTTACTAGGAGATTTCTCCAATTTTGAACGCAGTTTGCGAATATACGAATCAACAATGTTGCTGTCACCAATATAGGTGTCACCCCAAACAGCATAAATTAAGTCGTCTCGCGATATACCGATATCCGGATGAGACATGAGCTGCTTCAAAAGTTTCATTTCGGTTGGGGTAAGAATAATAGTTTTACCGGTGCGCATAACCACGGTTAATTCACTGATATTCAGTTCCAGCGATTTCATTTTTATTACTTGGCTGGCCGCAACATGGCCGCGATACACTCGATTCAGCACAGTTTTCACACGCGCCGCCAACAGCGCAGGGGTAAAAGGTTTAGTAATATAGTCATCGGCGCCAAGGGCGAAGCCCTTTATTTCATCTTCAGTTTCTTTTCTGGCGGTAATAAAAATTACAGGAACATCCTTATCCAATTCACGGATTTTGCGATACAATTCGAAGCCGTCTAATTTTTTGGCGCCGAAATTTATATCCAATAAAAATAACTGCGGCATCGAACGCTGAATTAATTGCAAAGCGCCATCCGGGTTATCAATTTCATCAACTTCATAACCCTCACAGTTCATCAGATATTTGATCATCTGACGATTATATTTTTCATCTTCAACGATTAGGATCCGCATGGATAATCTGCGCCTCCAGGCAACTTTGTTTTCAAATCTGCGGGATTAAACCATTGAAAAACCACTCCCAAACAGATGGGAACTTTCATCATTTTTCTTCTGCCGGTTTGAAGTATAAAAGTTATTTTGAGTTTAGTATACAAAAAAACACCTATTTTATAAAGCTCAAGGGAAAAATGGCGGTTTAATCCATTGTATCTGCTAAATGATATTTTCGCAGCCGATGCCGCAAAATGTCCGGAGTTAAGCCAAGTTTAGCGGCGGCGTCTTTCCGTACTCCGCCTGATTCAACGACGGTTTTATCTAAAATAATTTTTTCTACCGACGCCAAAAATGTATCTATAGCTGGGAATTGCCGGTAAGGCATTGCGTCTAACCAGCGTTCCGTCTGTTCATCCGGCGAATATTTTCGGGCGTTTTCAGCAGAGTGCGCAATCAGTTCCGGCGCTAAATGTTCAGGCAAAATCATGTTTCCGGAACACATAATTAATGCGCGTTCAATAATATTACGCAACTGGCGGATATTGCCGGGCCAGTGATAATTCAACAGCGCGCGCAAAGCCGATTCGCTGATTTTGCATTTTGGCTTGCCCAGTTCGCGGCCAATCGCAGACATAAAATACGCCGTAAACAGCGGTATATCTTCAAGCCGTTCCCGCAAAGGAGGAATACGCAGAGTAATAACATTCAGTCGATAATATAAATCACGGCGGAACTCATTATTTGCTATGGCGCTCTCCAAGTCCTTTAAGGTTGCCGCAATCACCCGGGTATCCACCTTAATTTCTCGTTCACCGCCAATACGGTAAAAAGACCGCTGGTCGAGGGCGCGCAATAAATTTGGCTGCAATTTTAGGGGCAATTCGCCGATTTCATCTAAAAATAAGGTTCCGGTATGCGCCAGTTCAAAATCACCGCGGCGCAAAGCCCGCGCGTCGGTAAAAGAAAAAGGTTCATGGCCAAATAGTTGATCTTCAATAAGGGTTTCCGTCATACCGCCGCAGTTCACCGCGATAAATGGTCCCTGAGATCGCTTACTCAAAGTGTGGATGGCGTGCGCAATCACTTCTTTGCCGACGCCGTTTTCGCCAATCAGCAGCGCTGAGCTGTTTGAAGGCGCAATTTGCTCCACCATTTTCCAAAGCTGCGCCATCGCAGCGCTAACGCCGCGAACAGGAATATCTTTGCGATTTAAAACTTCACGGCGCAAAAACATCGCTTCGCGGCGCAGCGCGTTCATATTCAACGCGCGGTTTATGGCGACCTCCAGCGCTTCAAACGAATATGGCTTCTCCAAAAAATCGATGGCGCCAAGCTGCATTGCTTTTACCGCTGTTGGTATATTGCTGAATCTGGTCAACATAATAGCCGGGGTATCCGGCGCAATCTGCGCCATTGCCTGCAGCACATCCAATCCGGTGCCGTCAGGCAGCTGATAATCCAGCAGCGCCAAAGTACATTCAATATGGCGCAGTTTTTCAATTGCCTGTTCAACATTTTCGGCGATCACCGGCTCGGCTTTGCGCGCAAGTAAAAATCTAGATGCGTACTCTGCCTGTACCGGATCGTCCTCAACAATTAAAATCTTTTCTTGCGCTAAAGAAAGAATATCCATAACGGTAATTACCCTAATTCACTGCGCAAAGCCGGCAAACGCAATGTAAAAATTGTTCCTTTGCCCGGCTCGCTTTGCACCTGTTTTTCTCCCTTATGCGCCTCCACAACTTGGCTGACAATAGCCAAACCCAATCCCGATCCATGTTTTTTGCCAAACGTTTTCCGAACCTCCCAAATTTGATTCATATGTTCTTTTGGAATGCCTTTGCCGTTATCGGCAATAACAATCTCGGCGGCGTATTGTCGCGAATCGGGCATAAGCAGCGCAGTTTGCCCGGAATCATCGATGGCAGATCCATCGGCGCCAACGGCTCCGGCTAACGGCTGCGTAGTAGAACGAACAGTTAAAATTAAAGTTCCCCCTTTGCTCATCGATTCAATCGCATTAACGCATAAATTTTCGATTGCGCGCGCAACCATGCCTTCATCGATAAATAAAGTTACTCCCGGTTCAATATAGGTTTCCACCTGAATATCCTGCACAGAGATACGTGGTTTCAAGGTTTGCAAAATAGCATAAACGAAAGGTTCAGCGGCGCAGGATTCAAATTGCGGCATTTTAGGGTTTGCAAGGTAGCGGATATTTGCCGCCATTTCAGTCAATCTGCTGATTGCTGAATGGATTATCGCAACATCGCTGCGAACTTGGTCATTAAGTTGAAAAGAGTCCGCCATAATTTCAATACTATTTACGCCGCCAAGCGCGCCCATAATCACATTGCCCATATCATGCGCAATTTGCTCAGCTTCAGACCCCATCATCGCGATGCGGTTCATATTTTCCAGTTCAGATTGCAACGCATGGATCTGTGTAATATTTAAAAATATCCACAAGGCGCCAATATCCGATCCGTCATTTTGCCGCAGAGTAAACGCTTCACTTTCCAAAAACAATTCAGTTCCGTCGGATTTTTTAAAACGCACTTCGCGGCGAAGCACTTCATTGCGTTTATTCAAACTTAACCGAATGAGGTGGGGTCCCGGATCTTCAAGCGGCAAAGCTTCTTCGGCAGATTTGCCAATTAACACGGCAGAATCCACGCCTAAAACGCGCGTAGCATAGTCATTTACGAATGTAATAACTCCATCCAAATCAACAGAAACATACCCATTCAAGCTATTTTGCAAAATAGCGTCTTTCACACGGGTTTCATTTTGAATACGCTCTAACAGCATTCGCGCATGGTTGCGGGCATTTTCTGTTTCAGCAAATAATTTAATGCGCTGCAGCGCGGCGCTGGCGATATTTGCAATAATACGCACCAAATCCCACTTCAGATTGTCTCTATTTTGCGTTTTTTGAAACGCCAACGCCAATACGCCAATACTATGATTATCATTTTCCAGCGGAAATGCATAAAACGAATGTATACCAATTGGCAGCGCAGCTTCAAAAGAAGACCCTGCAACAGAATCCAGCAGCAGCGGCTGCTGTGTTTTAGTAACGTATTTAATAATTTCGGTGGGAAGCCATTTCACCGATTCTGAACGGGTACGGCTGTTCAGCGCAATCACACAGCGGTCGGCGTTTGTAATGCGCTGTATTTGCCGCTCAACAATAATTGCAGAGGCTTCAAAATCAATAATTTGGCTGTTCAGCGTAGAAGTAATTTGCAAAATTAACTCTAGCTTCTGTGAATATTCTCGGTTACCGGCAGAAAGCTGAAAATTATCAATCAGCATTGAAAGCAGCCGGCAAACATCTTTCAAGGCGGAAATATACAGCTGCGATGGCGCAAGATTATCTGCTCCCCACGAAACATCGGCGTCGCCGGGAAAAAGCATAATGGCGCCGATTAAATTACCATTGCCGATAAGCGGCCCAACTATATGCAATGTGCCATCCTGAAAATTGCCGATAATTTGAATACTCCGATTATTCAGCGCCAAAAATTCCTGAGAATCATTCATACTCCATGTATGCGGTATGCCGCTTGGAGCAGTAGCGTTCACAAGCGTCAATGTTTCTTCTATCAGAAAATACAAGCCAACTTTAGCGCATTGTGTATACTCCGCGCAATACATTGGAGCATATTTAACCAAGTCTGTCAGTGAAGGTAATGAAAATAGCTTATCAAATAGTTGTGAAAAGCCGGCAATTGCTGAAACATTGCCAACAGCAGCAGAAGCTTTTGCCTTAACCGGTAAATTTGCCGGATAAGAATCGCTTAATGTGTTATACGCAAAAGGATCGATTTTCACAAGTTCCATCTCGCTTTCGGGGATCCGCATGTTCACTTACTATTTTAACACAATTGGCGCCAACCTGATCAGATTCAGCCTGTATTCCTACTATTTTTGCAAAATTGCCGCCCAAACACTGCGCAACTATTCAATCTGATAGATTTTTTATGCCGGTATTTGCCAACAGCAGTAAAAAGCCATATAATATATCTCGAAATAAGGAAAGAATCGGAGCAGTTGCTTCATCGATATGTATACGATAGATCAGGCCGCCAGTCGTCTAAAAATTACGAAACGTTCACTTCGCTATTATGAGGAAATCGGCCTTTTGCTGCCTCCGGAACGCACCGAAGGCAATTATCGGCTATACTCTGAGGAAGATATTCTGAGAATTGAACGGATTTTGCGACTGAAAGAGGGATTGGGCGTTTCACTGAACGAAATTAAGGATATGGTGGCGTATGAAGATGAGCGTGTTGATTTAACACATTCCTTTCAATCTTCACAAAACAACCACGATAAAATTATTTTTCTGCGCCGCGGTGAAGCCCTTGCGCTGCAAGAACTGGAGATTATCAAGCGAAAAAAAGCAGCGCTCAGCAATATTGAAAAAACCACCAAACGGCGGCTGCAACGGCTGCAGCACCTGCGCGAAGAGCTTGAAAAAACATCTCAGCAGCCTCAGCTTCACCCATTACGTTAAGTTTTTCAGAAAGGACTCATCTGCTTTTTCTGCGGTAAGCGCCAATTCTTCCCAAATTTGGCCATACTCGCGCAAGACATCTGCAGATTGCACAAAACCAGCCTGCAATTTTTGCGCTTCCACAAACGCTGTTAATCGCTGTTTTGCGGCGCTTTTCCGCGTTGCGGCGTCTTCACTCCAAATTTGAAATACCGCGCCGCTAAGTACCGTTTGCAGTGTTCCAATATAGGGCAGCAGCCGCGCGCCTTGCTCCTTTTTCAGCGTCGCCGGTTTCACCAGCGCGCGAACTTGCTTCCTTTCAGCGCCATCAAATGTAACACTTTCCGCAAATCCCCGCTGTCGCATCCATTCATGTACGCCATGTACAACGTCGCGGATATCACCTACTGGCAATAGTTCGGCAATTTCAGAGTTTTTAGAAATCTGAGCTGAAAGGATGGGCAGAATATTTTCAGTTCCGGGACTGGCAACTCGCCAAAACGCGCCCTCATCTTTCGCTATTTTCAGAAGCAGCGCCGGCGCAAACCGCAGTTCAATTTCTTGCGTGGCAAGCTGTTCGGCGCCTTGCAGATGAAACTGCTCCGCATACTCATCGCCCAAAACATTTTGCAGCGCTGAATCTGCCCAATCTTTTTGGCAAAAAAGCAAGGTTCGGCCAAAGGGGCCAAATTGCAACTGCGCAAATTCATCCGGAAATAGCGGTTCCAACGTTAAAGCGTTCCAGTGCAGCATCCGTTCATGAAAGCGAATCTGGCCCACAGCGCGCGAATTCAGAAAGCGATCAAACTGTGAACCGGCGCTGAACACACCGTTCTGCGTCTCCAAAATTTTGGCGGCGCACAAATTTTGCGCAACGGGTTCTACCAGCGCAGCGCTTACACCTAAAAACTCACAAAATCCTTGCACACTATGAATATTTGCCTCACCAACGCAGCGGCACAGGCTCAGCTCTAAATAAGGCTGCTCAATGGGTGTTTGTGTTTGAAAACGAAAAATAACAGCATAGAACGGCAAATCAATTTGTTTTGCTGCAATAATAGGATAATTCAATGCCTGTTGAATGCGCGTAAGTGTATAAGAAACATTTTGTTCAATTTGTAACATGGCGCTGATGCTGCTCCGTTATTGCGCCGCGCTGAAAAATTCTGCGGCGTTGATTAAAGTTCCATATGTGGTAATATGCTCAGTAATTGCGCGCATTGCGCCGGCAAATGTGTCATCTTTTGCGTTGTGCAGTGTGGATGAATCTCCAACAAGTATAAGCTGCCGCTTTGCTCTGGATAAAGCAACATTTAATCTGGTTTGTTCGGCCAAAAACCCAACCGCGCGCTGAGCGCTGCTGCGTGTGAATCCAAATAAAATAACATCGCGTTCGCTGCCCTGAAAGGCGTCTACGGTACTCACTGAATCTCCAATCACTGCTTTTTGTTCGGCGTCAAATTTTTGCAGCAATAAATTTCTGATAGTGCGCGCCTGTTCGCGATATGGTACGATAACGCCGACACTGATTTGCGGATCTTTCAAAAGAATTTCTCCAAACAGATCCGCCAAAATCTCTGCTTCACGAATATTGAAAAACCCTTTATGATTAACATTTTGTTTTTCGCGGCGATTAGCCAAATCGGCAGTATCAATAAAAATAATTCGCCGATCGAAGAGCGGAACCGGATTTTCAGCGGATTGCGTAACCGAAGCATCAGTATGTATTTCGGAGTGATAAAAAAGTTTTGAGACCAGATCGGCAATTTCAGGAGCCATACGATATTGGATATTCAGCAAGGTTTTATGCGAATTTGGAGTTGTGGCAAACATCTCGGCAAAAACACTTTTTGCGCGAACATTACGCACAAACGCGCGAGTTTCTTCTGCTTGCTGACTACCCGCGCCAGATTTTGCGTCGAACCATTGCTGAAAATCAAATTTCTCCGCCGGCGGCAGCTGCATATCATCGCCGGCTAAAATAGTTTTGCGCGCGCGCGCCATTGGGATAATTGCATCTATCAGGGAACATTGGCCGGCTTCATCGATGATTACCACATCAAAATATTGCTCCTCCACAGGCAGCGCCGCTGCAGATCCAATTGTGGTAGCGGCAATAATCCGCGCAGAGCGTGTAATAGTTTGCGGCAGCCAAGTTTCGCTGCTTTGCAAAGCCGCAGACCAATCTTGCAAAATAGCAGTTTGCCGCGCGCGCAAATCTGCGGAATGCCCTAAACCTAACAAACGGGTGTTGGCGCGGATCGCTGCGGATTGCGGGACAGATTTAGGAAAATCAAGAAAAACACCGGCGGCGGCAAAAATATGCTCAATATGTTCAACGATTTGCCGCCAGTTTGTTTCGGTCTCGCTTATTTGCTTATCCAGCGCTAAAATAGGCGGGCCTTGCAATTTTGCCGTCAATTCGCAGTTCATTGAAAGATATTTCTGCTGAATTGCATTGCTGCGATCAGATATTTGCTGCAGTAACTGCTGCGCGCGCTGCAAATGATGTTCCGTTTGCCGCAAGCGCCAATTATGAGCAATTTTATTCCAAAAAGTTACCTTGCGCTGCCGCAGATCCGCCAACCGCGTTTCTAACAGCTGAATTTGCTGTAACGCTGCGTCATACTCATCCAAAGCCTTTGCGTAAGCAGCGCGATTTGCCGGCAGCGGTTTGCGGTATGGCGCGCGTATTTTGCTGATTTGTTTTTCTTTTTGCTGCCGCAGTCGAATGATGCTATGTTCAGTTTTTTCGCAAAGCCGCAACTCAGAAACCAATTCATGCTCTAGTTTATGCAGCAGCTTTGGGCTGCGCGCATATTCTTGAAACTGCTGTAACTGTACTTCACAGTTTTTCACAGCATTTTTTCTCTGCTCATCGGCTAAAAATTCCGCGGTAAACTGACGCATTTCATCAGTAATGCGCTCTTCTTTGCCGGCGCGTATGCGCAAACAGACATCCGGCACAGCTTTTAAAGCAGTATCTGCAGCCTTATTGCTATGCGCGGTAAGCAGCACTCGGGAACCGTTCTGCGCATAATATGCGGCAAGCTCACCGACTGTTTTTGTTTTACCTGTTCCCGGTGGGCCTTTAATTAAATAAACGTCCTTTGCTGCTATAGCATTTTGAATAGCGTCTGCTTGCGTTTGATTCAATGTTTCCGGAGCAATAAAATGTTGCGCGTCTTTTGCCTTAGGTTGAAAATCTTTGCCTAAAAGCGTTTCTGCAAGAAAGGGATTTTCAGTTGCGCGCTCGCGCATACGCTGTACCGTTTCGGTATAGCGCCACGCCTGAAAAGGTGAAATTTTTTCGAGAGATCCGGCGGCAGGAATTAAAGCTACATCCGCGTGCGCCATTTTGTTCAGCCGAATACGTGCCAGTGAATCTGCCGCAATCACCACTTCCCCTGTAACCTCTGTGTCCGTAAACCGAACCCGGTCTTCTGCCAGTAAATAATTTTCCGCAGCGTTACTAACAAGATCGATACAGTTACGCAGATCGGAATCTGCTCCATCCGCAAATACCCATTCTGAGTAAGCAATTTTTGTGTGAGCGGTGTCTTTTTCAAAGCGATCCCACAAGGTAATTGCGGTATTCAGTTCAATTAATTTTTGTGAATATTCCTGAAATTGATGTGAATTTTTTTGTTGATGCTGTGCTTGTTCAGCCAGTTTGCTCCAAGTTTGCAGCGTCGCCAATTGATTTTCAGAGGTCGTTTTGGGATGGTTAGCGGTATTATCCGCAATGACAAATCGTAAATTCGGCAATTGCAAGCGATACAACTGAGAGGCAGGCAATTGAAATCCAGTCGGAATGCTTGTAATAGCTTCCAATTGCAACTCAGCGGAGGAAGTGGTAAATGAACAATAGACAGAAATTTGCGGGGCGCAGAATGTTATATGGGTATCATCAGCAAAAAAAGCCGGAATATAAGGCAGAGCTTCAAGAGACCTCGCTATGTGATCCATTGGCATCTTTAATTCTGCCATGGCGTTTGCTTCAACAAGCGGAGCAACCACACATATCAGATCAGAATAGCGCTGTATAGGCAAATACTGCATAAAAAAATATCCGTTTCTCTCACGCCGGTTGTTTTCTGGCAGTCTGAAAGGCAGCTCACAAAAAAGCGCCAAACATGATCTACGGAAACTAGCATAACGTATAATTCTGAATTTTGTCAAGCAAAAAACTATTTGCACAAATATTATGTTAACATATAAAATATTCATTTTACATAATATTTTATCAGAATAAACGAATTTAAAAAGTAATTTTAAATTCGTTAAAAAACTATTGACTTTTAGGTAAAAACTGTGTAAAATTGTGTTTACGCAATAGTACTTATTGCGGTGTTGTGTAAGCAAAGAGGAGGTTCTGACAGCTTGCGTCTGAATGCAAAATATAAAACAAATTGATTTATTTCATTTATTCTTTGCCGGCTCTCCGGTATTGCAGAAGACGCAGAAAAAAGGAAGTAAAGGGTTATACATAGATCCTGGATCGATTGCAGATCATCCATATTCCATTTCCATGGTAACATAGGGACATAAAGGTAGGTCAATATGCCGACCAAACATCTCGAACTTTCAATCAGAACCTATGTGTGTGAACACTGTGAATTGGTGATAGATCGGGATCTGAACGCCGCTTCTCACTTGAAGTGGCTCTATACCGCCAGTTCGGCGGAAATCGACGCCTGTGGAGAGTTCGTAAGTCCCCGAGTGCTTGCACATGTGGCTGTCTCAAAGATGCAGGAAGAAAACACTGAAGAAGACAGCGCATAAGCACTGTCCTATTTGGGTAAGTTTTTCAGAACGGTTACGGCATGATGCTTTTCTCGCAAAGACGAATATTTGCAAAAAACTATCTAGAACAATGGAGATTTCAAGATGTTTCTTACATTTCGCCGAATGCTGCAAATTTTAGGCGGCATTACTCTCATTGCGCTTATTCTGCCTATGGCAGCATTTGCCCACTCTGCACCAGCTACCCACACAAAAGGCACAAACACTAAGCATTTTAAATCACATATTGTGTTGTATCCCACCAAGCAGCAGGTACAACGCGAAAAAAGAGTCAACCGCTTTGCCGTTCAAGGATCCGGAGATCTGGCTTATAATGGCGGCCCAGTTCAGGAAACACCAATAAGTTATATTATTTTCTGGGGTTCCAGCTGGCTGAATAGTTCTGGTTCGTTAAATACAACCGGCCAGGTTGTGGAAAATTATTTAAATGATATGGGTGGAACTTCTTTTGAGAATATTTTAACCCAATATTATGACAATAACACCAATATTGCCAATTCCAGCAGTGTAAATGGCGTATGGATAGATACTTCTACCCCTCCTTCCGATTCCAGTTGCGGTGGACCTACTATTGAAGATTCTTCTATCCAAAATGAAGTGAACAACGCCATTTCTGCTAATGGCTGGCCAGCCGATGGCGCAAATTCCCTCTATTTTGTGTATACACCGAACGGTTATTACATTAATGACGGCACAGGCGCTTGTTCAATGCAGACCTATTGCGCATATCACAATTATTCCAGCTCCGGTCTTGCATATGCGGCAATGCCCTATCCTATCGATCTTTCAGCGTGTGGCGTTCCCCAATCACCAAACGGTGATCAAGCCGGAGACAGCCTTGCCAGCGTTTCATCACACGAACAATTTGAAGCTATTACTGATCCTCAGCCCGGCAGTGGATGGGTAGACAGTTCCGGCTACGAAATTGGCGATAAATGCGCTTGGGATTTCTCCGCGGGATATACCTACCTGAACAACGGCGATGTATTCGAAATTCAAACCGAATACAGCAACGCTACCAGTTCCTGCGTCAATTCTTATTAATCGGTACCTATACCGACTGATAAACTGGGTTTAGCCAGTTAGATTTTTTCATCTCAACTCAACAAGCCGACGGCGTTTCAGTATAAACAATATAACATGAATACGCCGCCGGTCTTGCTCCAAATTTTGAGTGAAATACATTTTACAACTGCGCAATATTTCAAACCCCTAAATATGTTTTTACAGAAATATATATCTCATTTTTTAAAATATCAAAAAACTATTGACTTTAAAGTTAAAATAGTGTAAAATCGTGATATTGCTGTTACATATATGCGCAGCAAAAATTTTTACAAAGGAGTTACAAAGATCTTGCGTCCGTATGCAAAACAAGATACAAACTGATGTGATTTATGTATTTCTTGCCGAATCTCCGGTATTGCAAAAGACGCAGAAAAATGGATGTGGTACAGGTGCAGCAAGACGCTTTCCCAGCAAAGACGAAAATCAGCAAAAACAATCAAGAACTATGGAGATTTCAAGATGTTTCTTAACTTTCGCCGAATGCTGCAAATTTTAGGCGGCATTACTCTCATTGCGCTTATTCTGCCCATGGCGGCATTTGCCCATTCCGCGCCGGCAACTCACTCAAATGGCTCTAATACCCATCATTACAATACGCACATTGTTTTGTATCCAACAATTCAGCAAGTACAACGCGAAAAAAAAAGTAACCGCTTTGCCGTTCAAGGCTCCGGAGATCTTTCGTATTATGGCGGCCCTGTGCAGGAAACTCCGGTCAGCTATATCATATTCTGGGGTTCAAGCTGGCTGACCAAGACTGGAGCCTTAAACCCTACCGGCCAAATTGTAAAAAAATATTTGGTTGATATGGGTGGCACTTCTTTCGATAATATTTTAACCCAATATTATGACTACAATACGAATATTGCAAACTCCAGCGTTGTAAAGGGAACTTGGGTTGATAAATCATATCCCGCTTATGATTATAGCTGCGGCGGCAAAACCGTTGAAGATTCATCAATTCAAAACGAAGTTACCAAGGCCATCTCTGCAAATCATTGGGCATCAGACGGCTCAAACGCAACCTATTTTGTGTATACACCAAATGGTTATTATGTGAATGATGGCGCCGGTGACTGCTCAATGCAAGTTTTCTGCGCATATCATAACTATTCTAACTCCGGTCTTTCCTATGGCGCTATGCCCTATCCCATCAATCTTTCAGCTTGCGGCGTTCCCAGCTCTCCAAATGGCAACAGAGCAGGAGACAGCCTCGCCAGCGTTACATCGCACGAACAATTTGAAGCTATTACTGATCCTCAGCCCGGCAGTGGTTGGGTAGATAATGCAGGCTACGAAATTGGCGATAAATGCGCTTGGGATTTCTCCGCGGGATATACCTACCTGAACAACGGCGGCGTGTTTGAAATTCAAACCGAATACAGCAACGCTACCAGTTCCTGCGTCAATTCTTACTAACCTTAGCTTTTTTGAGTTTGCTGGTTCTCAGAATAAAAACCAGCTTCCGCGAGGATTTCCGGCATTTTCAGCAATTTTCTCCCTCTTCCAAAACACGCATTCTCAGTTTATCGCCACACATCTACATAAATTAAGATTTATCTATGCCCTGCCGATTAAGGTTTGTATAACAAGTCACTTTGAACTGCTTAGTCGTATTTTGAGATAAATCTGCGCTTTCATGTCAATTTCCAATTTAGCTCCAAATTCAGCGGAAATGAGTTACGGAAGCGCCGATTCAAAAGACTTGTTTAAATTGAACAAAAAAAATACGTAAATTTTGGCGCAAATTGCCCAGAAAATCACTCTGTTTAGATGTATAATATGAATGGAACGCTAATGCCGCCAATCTGGCTGCTTGATTTTAATGTGTCAGTTGACAATGCGGCGCGTTACTTCTCTTTAACGCAAAAGAGAATTTACCCGACAACGCAGTCGTCTTAGAAAGGGAACCATGAAAGCTCAATTTGTCAATATTAATGGGGAAATTATTCCCGAAGCGGAAGGCAGTGTTAAAATTTTAACGCATGGTCTTTCTTATGGAACGGGTTGTTTTGAAGGTATCCGCGGCTACTGGAATCCAGACACGCAAGATATTTATCTTTTCAGAATTCGCGAACACTTTGAAAGACTCCATGATTCCTGCCGTATCCTGAATATTAAATTACCCTACTCACCGGAAGAGCTAGTTGCGCAAACAATCGAACTGATTAAGCGCAATGGGTGGAAAGAAAATATTTATATTCGGCCGATGGCTTTTAAAAGCGATGAAATCATCGGCGTAAAACTGCATGATCTCCAAGACAAATATTATATCGTCACAACACCAATGGGTGATTATATTTCAACCGTCGGCATTAAATGCGGAGTTTCTTCGTGGCGCAGAATCGATGATAATATGATACCGGCGCGCGCAAAAGTAACCGGTGGATATGTAAATTCTGCGTTGGCCAAAACTGAAGCAAATTTAAACGGATTCGATGAAGCTATCATGCTGAATCACGATGGGCATGTTTCCGAGGGCAGCAGTGAAAATATCTTTTTAGCAATCAACGGAGAGTTGCATACACCTGCCGCAACCGAAAATATTCTGCTTGGCATTACCCGCGACACAATCATAAAGCTGGCGCGGCGTGAATTGGATATGATCACTCGCGAACGGCAAATCGATCGCACCGAATTATATATCGCTAAAGAAATTTTCCTGTGCGGCACCGGCGCCCAAATCGCACCGGTTGTTGAAGTAGATCACCGGCCGATTGGGACAGGTGGCATTGGCCCGATATCCGAGAAAATTTCAAACTTATATGGTCAGATTGTCCGCGGTTATCGCCCAGAGTATATGGACTGGCTAACCCCAGTATATGGCTCGGCGCAAAAAAACTTGAAGAAAAAAGCCGCGTCTGTTTCATCAGTAAATAAATAGCATTTATTTACGCAGTTTCCATTATCAAAAAGCGCCTGTGGCAATTGCCGCGGGCGTTTTATTTTTACTATATTTTTTAACGCTGCGTTATTTTTGCGCATACAATTGGCGGCTATCATTGTGAAGATCTGTATTGTGTTCCCGAAATGGCGTTCAAAAATAGTGGGAGTATTTTAGAAGAAAATTAGAAAAGGGCGGATGAGTTTTTTTGAAGATAAAAGGGGCGTGCTCGAGAGGATTCGAACCTCCGGCCTTTGGTTCCGCAAACCAATAAGATACCTGCACACCAGTGAAAAATACCCTATTCTCCCGCATGTATCTGCTTCTAATCTGCATAGCCATGCGCGGGATATTCCGTTTGCGCATATCCTACGTCGTCAAAATCGTCGTCAACAAGGAGTTTGTGCCCTATGAAACTCCCTTGGCTCCGTCTCTATACCGAAGCGCGCACCGACCTTAAATTGCGCCGACTCTCTAATGATGAATTCCGCGTCTGGTTCAATTTGCTCTGCTACGCCGCTGAACGCGGCGATGGCGGCGTTATCCTTTTTGAAGAGGTAACGCCTTGTAACGCCATGAAACACCCTGTAACACCCTGTAACAATGACCATCTGCATTTGCTTTCCATCGAATGCGCAGATGGCGATACCGATCTTTTAGACCGCACGTTGCATTCTTTAGTCGCCCTCCATATCATCGAATATGATGACTCTGAGATCGCTTTTATTCACTTTCAAGAACGCCAGTACGATAAACCGTCTGACTACCCCAGCGCTGTGAAAGAGCGCGTTCAACGCCATCGCGCTGCGCGTAAAGATACCACCGATGCGACCAGTAACACCATGAAACGCGATGAAACGCCAAAAAACGCAGAGATAAGAATAGATAAGATAAGAATAGATAATAATATTGCGCATTTTGCTAACGCAAAAAATGCGCAGGATGATTCTTCTTCTCAAATGCCAAATTCACATGAACCTATCCCCTTCGCGCCGAAACGAAAACCAGACGAATTTTGGGATACCTATGTCCAATTGCTGAATCATGGCCCTTCTATCTCCAAACGACTAGCTTGGGTAAAAGCCTTTAGCGAAATGAAACAAATGGGCGCAACCATCGAAGACGTGCGGAAACGCTTTGAAAATTATCGCTTGTGGTACCCAAACAAACCTCCGCCTTCTCCCTCCGCCCTCGCCGGCCAGTGGGAAGATTGCATGCGCCCCCCAACCTCTTTAGTGGCGCAAAAATCACCAAAATATGAGGACCTAACCTATGAAGAGCAGCTTGAACATAACAGACTCCGCGCACAAGAACAACGCAATCGCTCTGAAGAAAAACGCCGCCTCTTGCGTGAAGCCGGCTTCCTTACGGCTCACGATTGATGGGCTGCCTGCCGACCGCACCCTGTGCATTACCTGCTACGGCGCCGGCAAACTGAATACCCATGAAGTCTGCGCCATGTGCAATGGCTCTGGGCGCGTGTGCCCCGGCTGCCATGGCATGCGTTACGTCAATAATACCAATATCGCCGTCGGCGCCAGAGACCGCGTGTGCAAATGCGCCGGCTGCCACGAACATAATAGTCTGAATGTGCAAAAGGAATTTGCCCTCATTCGCGCCTACTTGCTTGCTCATCCAGAGTTTTTACCAGAACAGGAGAATCTTGTATGAACCATCCAACCGACTTGCAATTTATTCCCGACCAAAACCTTACACCAGCCGAACACACAAACTATTTGCGCCGCTTTCATAAAGGCGAAGATGTATACGCTTATTTCAATGGCTCTTTTTGGAATATTTGGGACGTTACTATCCGTATTCCCATTTGTCCCGTTGCGCAGCGCGTTTGGCGCATTTGGGCGCCCGTCATCAATCAATCAGAGCAATCAGCAGATCAGCCAAAAGTTTCCATTGTTTTGGCTAAGCCGTATTTCTCTGCGCTGCAAACCGCCGAAGCAATCGCTGATATTTCCATCTATTGCCATTGCGCGAATGACCCCGTTAAGCTGGGAAAACAATTGTTTGCGCTGGAAAATTGGCTAAACTTGCAGCAGGATGAACCAGCGCGTTGGGATGGCGCTTGGATTGAATTTTAAACCAAAACCGCCGCAGCAGCGCGTTTGGCGCATTTGGGCGCCCGTCATCAATCAATCAGAGCAATCAGCAGATCAGCCAAAAGTTTCCATTGTTTTGGCTAAGCCGTATTTCTCTGCGCTGCTCACGCCGAAGTGTATGTGTGGCGTCCAGATGACTGGGATGCGCTTGTGCAGATTTTGAGCGCCCACAGACCGTAGCTGGTAAACATGAAAATGGCGTGTACGTTTCAGCCCCGAAACGTACATACCGCTGTATGCTCTGTACGCAAACGTACACACCTAAAACCAAAACAGCGTATTAGTCACCAAAACAGCGCCGGGTAAAAGAAGTATAAAAATAGCACAGAAGTACCATATTTTATGGATAATTTTGTATACTACAGAAAACATATTTTAGTAGCAGCGCCGGCCTTTCGAGGGCGGTGAGGATGGAAATATTGACAGCGAAGATGGATAAACGGCATGTGAAATATGCCTTACGCCTGCAACAGCGCAGCTTAGCAGCCATTGAAACGCTGTTTGCAGAAGGAAGAATTAACGCAGCAGCTGCGGTTGCCATGATGCGGCTGGCCGTGGATATGGAACGGCGCATTGGCGCGACAGAACAGCAAGAACATACAGCGCCGCAAATCGTCATTCGCATTGAATATGTGAATGACTGGCGGCATGAAGCGTAGCGCCGGCCTTTCGGGGCCGGCGAGGGTTGAAACAAAAAAATAAACAAGCAAACAAATAAACAAACAAACAACTATGGCCGAATTGAACATTAAGCTGCCCGCGCCACACCCCGGGCAACAAGCCGTGCGCACCCAAATGCGCCGCTTTAACTGGCTTTCCGCCGGCCGGCGCTGGCGCAAAACCACCTTGTTCATGGCCATCGCTGTGGAAGATGTGCTGGCCGGCTATACCGACTTGTGGGGCGCCCCCACCTATGACCAGGTGATGATCGGCTGGGAAGAAATGCGCCGCGCCGTTGGCGGTGTGTTTCAATTTAATAAAACGGAAAAAACGGCCAAAGGCCCTACCGGCGGTAAATTATTATTCCGCAGTTTGGACGATCCAGAAAACGCCCGCGGCCACACCGTTACCGGCCGCGCATTTTTCGATGAAACCGCCGATATTCCCGAACGCGCCTGGAATGAAATTATCCGCCCGATGCTCATGGATTCAGGCGCCGGGCTGATGGCTGGCGGCACACCAAAAGGACGTAATTGGTTCTGGCGTGAATGGGTCGCCGCGCACGATAGAGCCGATAGCGCTGCATGGCAGGTTCCTACGCTGGGCGCCGAAATTATTGATGGCAAACTGTATCGCAAACCGCACCCCTACGAAAACCCGGATATCCGGTTTGATGAATTGCGGCAAATGTTTGATACCATGCCGGAACGAAGTTTTCGGCAAGAAATTCTGGCAGAATTTCTGGAAAACGCTGGAGGCGTCTTTCACTCCTTCAGCGCATGCGTAGGGGGGCGCTTGGTATCGGCGCCGCCTCACCCCCAAACCCGCTATTGCATGGGGGTAGATTTAGCAAAATATAACGACTATACCGTTTGCGTTGTGATGGATATGCAGCAGCGCGCCGTTGTCGCCTTTGAACGCTATAACCTTGCAGAATGGCCGCTGCAAAAAGCGCGGATCAGCGCGTTAGCCGCAAAATGGAATAACGCCGCCGTTTGGATGGACACCACCGGTGTTGGGGACCCGATTTTTGATGACCTTGCCCGCGCCGGGCTGCGCATTACCGGCTATACCCTTACCGCGATTTCCAAACGCGAACTGATTGAAAAGCTGATTTTGCTGATGGAGCAGCAGCACATTACATTCCCGGATATTCCGGAATTGCTGCAGGAATTGGCCGCCTATGAATACGAACGGCTGCCCGCCGGAGGTTTGCGCATGACGGCGCCGCAGGGATTGCATGATGATTGCGTGATAGCCCTGGCCTTAGCGTGCTGGCCACTGGCCGTAAGCGGAACGCAAACCGCGCTGCCACAAGAATCTATTGAGCTGCTGCGCACCCAATACACCGATTTGCATAGCCGTTCCTTGCTGAAAAAAACATTTTAAGCGCCGGCCTTTCGAGGCCAGTGAGGATTGAAACAAAGAAAATGGCAAATTTTGACTATCGCGGCAATGAACTGACCGCTTTTGGCCGCTTTACCGCCATTATCAGCGGCGGCGCATCGGGCGCAGCAGGCCAGCTTGTTCCCCCCGCAAGCTTGAATTCCACCGGCCCGCAACCTGCACAATTTTTAAGCGCCGGCGGAATCACCGGCGAACCCATGCGGCTGATAAAAATTATCATCGCCGCAGGCACTGGCAGCGTCAGCGTGTATGATACCATCAACGCCGCAGGCGCGGTTGCCGCCGCATTGCTGTTCAGCGTTGCAACCACATCTCCCGGCGCTGTATATGCGCTGGATGTTCCCACCAACACGGGATTATGGATAAGCGTTTCCGCAAATACCCAAATAACCGCTATTCTCAGCTAGCTGCCTAAACCCAAGCCGAAGAAATGGAGCAACGGGATGAACCGACGCCATCGCCGCAAACACGCTGCACAGCAGCCACAATTAACCGCACAATCCATTCAGGGAGTTCAGTGGCCCGAGCAAACTCCATTAAATAAACCATACCCCGAAATGCCCAACATATCCGCAAAAGCGCCGCCCGTCTACCAGTTGGGCGCGTCGGGAACCGCCATTTTCTCGGGCATTATTACCAACGAGGAATATAACCCCGATCTCTATTGGCGCGACGCGCAAAAAATATATGACCAAATGCTGCGCAACGATGGCCAAATAAACGCCGTGCGCACCGTGGTAGAACTGCCCATCCGCCAGGCAACGTGGAGCATTGAACCCGCTTCGCGTTCCCCGCGCGATATGGAAATAGCCAGCTTTGTGGAAACCGCGTTGTTTCATGATATGACGTATATCACAACGGAAGGCAACAAAATAACGCAAAAATGGGGCGATATTCTGCGCCACGCCCTGATGAGCCTGTGGTATGGCTTTATGCCGTTTGAAATTAATTACCGCATCGATGACGGCTGGGTAAAATGGTCTCGATGGACGCCACTTTTGCCGCGCACCCTGTGGCGCTGGTGGGTAGGCGAAGATAATGAACTGGTGGGGGTGCAGCAGTGGACCTTCCGGAATTATTCTTATGAGTTTATTAACATTCCCGTTGAAAAATTACTGCTGTTCGTGCATCGCCAAGAAGGCAACAACTATGAAGGACTTCCGCTTCTGCGGCAAGCGTATAAGCACTGGTTTTATAAAACCCAATTTGAAAAAATAGACGCCATCGCCATGGAACGCGAAGCCGTTACCCCGCCTATCATCTATCTGCCGCCAAACCACACAGCCGCAGATGTGGATGCCGCACAAGCCATTACGCAAAATCTGCGCGTGAATGAATCCATGGGGGTAACGCTGCCCGCAGGCTGGGACCTGATGTATCCCAAAAATTGGCAGAAATATGGCGCACAGCCGCTGCCCAGCATGCAGTATCACGATACGATGATAGCGCGGAACGTGCTGGCCCAATTTATTAACCTGGGTTCCACCGATACCGGCTCGTATGCGCTGGCAGATACCCAAGTGCAAATGTTTTTGCGCAGCTTGCAAACCATCGCCAACGATATCGCGGATGTTATTAATCTCGATGCGATACCGAAACTGATCGACTACAACTATAATCAGGTTGCGGTCTATCCCAAACTGCGCTGCTCCAAGCTCGCGGCAGATATTACCATCTTATCTACCGCGCTGCAGCGGCTGGTCAATATGCCATCGCCGCTGATTTCCCCCGACGCGCAGCTGGAAGATTTTTTACGCGCAGAGCTTGGTTTGCCCACCGCGCCAAGCAGCCCGGTTACAAAAGTGAACCCAACCGCCGCGCGAAAACCAGCGCGGAAACTAGCCGCAGAACCGCGCAAAGACGCCATTGAATCTGCGCTTTATTCCCAAGAATATCGGAGGCGCAACTATGCGCGATGTGCGGCGCCGGCGTGAAACCGATCCGGAATATGTGCGGCTGCATACCGGCGGCGTTACCCTGCTGCGCCATTCGCTGCGCCGCTATCTGCGCGACCTGATTGATGAAAACCCGCAGGCAAAATCGCTGTTTATTGCCCGCCACGCGGCGCTGATTGAAAACCTGTACCGCAAAGGCTATACCTTGGGGCAACAGCAATATTGGCGGCGTAGCTCTCATTTGCCGGCGCCGGCGACCGTAAAACAACCGCCGGATACGGCAAAACTAACGTTCTATACCGTTAGCGTACCAAAAATGGCCGAGCAGCTGCAATCTGCGCTACAGGCGCCGGCGGCGCTGGATGAATCGGCGGCCAAACAATGGGTTCAGCAAGCCGCAGTGCGTATAGACCTTCAGGCAGATGTAGCGTGGTCTGGCGCGCAAGATGGCTATACGCAAATGGCGCTGGGCGATCCCGCGCGGCCATATAATTTCATCTATTGGATATTAGATCCGGGCGCACAGCATTGCAGCGATTGCCCCGATTACGCCGCCGGTTCGCCATATGGCTGGCCCGGAAGCCACAACAATGAACTTTCTGCCACGCCCGGTGATGGCAGCACAGCGTGCGGCGCCGCCTGCAAATGCGATTTAGAATATGGCCCGGGGCCGGATGATGATATTGGCGATTGGTCGCCGCTGCAGCCGCCATCTTCCACCGAGCCGGGGTACACCACAACCCCGCTGGTCGTTCATCAGCCGCAAGCGCCGGCCCAAGAACTAACCAACAACCAAATCTATGCGCTCGATTCGTTTCGCCAAGCCGCAAACGAATGGGAACACTTGCAGCAGCGCTTCTTTTTGCCAGACCTTGGAACCTTATTTGCGCCGAACGCTGCGTTTTTAGAGCAAGACCTTACCGCAGCAGACCCCGCAATACGCAAAGCAATCCTAAAAATACTTACTGCCGTACAAAATTGGAGGGAAACAATGACCGATACCACAACGCGCAGCTCACACCAAAGCAAACCACTCGGCAAAGCGCCAATAACGCGCACGAAACCCAGCAGCGGCAAAGGCAAAGCATGAAACAATTCGATGTATTCAAATGGCTCTCTCAGCCCATTGCGCTGGCAGAATCGCGCAGCAGCTGGATAATGGTTATGCCCCTTGGGACCTTTCATCATCCCTTGTATGGAACCTTAACCTTTTCGCGCGCAAAACTGGCCGCATTTCAGCGTAATTTTGATGCGCGAGTGCGCAAAATTGATATCGCGCTGGATGTCGATCACAAAGCCGGCACCAGCGATTCACGCGCGGCCGGATGGATACGCAAGCTGGCGTTCCGCCCAGCGCAATCTAATCCACCTGCCCTTGCAGGATTATATGCGCACATTGCATGGACCCCTTACGGCCGCAGCCTGATTGAAAAAAAGGAATATCGCTATTTTTCACCGGAATTTGGCGAGTATACCGATGAAATATCAGGGAAAAAATATTCCAACGTGCTCATTGGCGGCGCGCTGACAAACCGCCCGTTCCTGAAGATCATGCCCCCGGTGCAGCTGGCAGAACAAGTCAGCTGGAAACCATGGGGAAGCATTGATAAAGCAAACTTGCCTGCCGCGTGTTTTTTGCTGGTGGGGAACAGCGCCAAAAAATCTACTTGGAAACTGCCAATCTACGAAGCGAACAACGGAAAACGCGGCAAATTAAACGGCAACGCGGTAAAAGCCGCTTACGCTGCGCTGCATGGGGCGCGAACTGGCGTACCAATGCGTGTGCCGCCAGCTGTGCGCCAAACCATAGAGCGCCTGTACAAAAAATTATTTGGGGATACAACAAGCATGGATACACACACAAAAGCAATTTTAACGGAAATTCTCCGCAAACTTGCCGAGCTGAACCAAGGGCAAGATGATGAGGATGCGTTTGAGGATGTCAAGCAGTTTTTTGCCGACCGGAAAAAAGCCGGCAAAGCAAAGAAACCGCAAGATGACGACGACGACGACGCAGAAGATGATGATGAGGATGGCGATGAGGATGAAGAAGAGAACGACCCGGAAGATGATGACGGCGCCGATGAGGATGGCGATGACGGCGAAGAAGCAGATGAACCAAAAGCGGCGGCAAAACACCGCGCGCGCCACAGCCGAAGCCATACCACAAAACGCAGACCGAAAAAAGCGTTTGATCCGGCAATGGGCAAAACGCTGGCAGAGCAGCAACAGCGCTTAGCGGAAATGGAAATGAAGCTGTACGAAAACGAAATAGACGCCGTGCTGCGTGGCTGGGAAACCGGTAAAAACCTTTCGTTTGCAACAACCCAAAGTGCAATTATACCGAAAACAAGGGATATTGCCGGCGTTACCCAACGGCGCCGCACAAAGGTGCAGCTTACACCTAAAAGCGCGTTGGCCATTCGCAGCTTTATGTTGGATGAAGCCTTTGAACTGGATGAAAAAGCGCGCGGCAAACTGCTGGATTTGATTCAAACCCTGTTATCCGAAAGCTTTGTAGAAACAGGGGCGCGCGGCGGCAGCTTCGATCAGGAATCGCGCTGGAGCATGAAAGATACCGAAGGCAGTGTTTTAGCCGAAGTTGCCACCCAATTGGCGGCAAAAGACCACAAAACATTGGACGATCTGTCTTCGGATGAGCAGTTAGCCTATTACGTAAAAGCTGAAAAAATACTTACAGCCCAATAGGAAAGATATACAAGGAGGTTCTTCGGTATGGCTTTTGAAGTTGATACCTTGCAAGATTTTAGCTTTCGCGCCAGCGCAAACGTTACGGCGCTTACGTGGGCCGGCAATCCGCCAACCTACAGCGGAGGCGGCATTCCCCAATATTATGTGGTTACCCCCGATGTAACAACCGGTAACGCCGAAGATATTATTGTTGCCATCAGCACAACCGTTCAGCCGCTGGGCATTGCGCAAGACGCGCCAGCCTCGGGTCCGGGCCAAAGTGTGCGCGTGCGCACCGGCGGTGTGAGTAAAGCGATTGCCGGGGGCGCCATCAGCTATGGCGACCTTTTAATGGTAAACGCTTCGGGGCAGGTTGTTACCGCTACCGCTGCTGGCGCCACAAACTTTTTTCTGATTGGCCGCGCCCTTACAGCTGCCGCAGAAATCGGCGACGTTATTAGCGTGATGATCGAGATCGGCGCAACACAATACATTAATGCGTAACCAGCGCCGGCCTTTCAGGGCCGGTGAGGAATGAAACAAAGAACATACAATACGAGGTGAAATATGCCGGGACAAGCGCCAGCAAATATGACAAGCCGCAGTGTACACCAGAGTATACCGCTGACGAATTTAAGTATTGGCTATCATCCTACTGGAATGATAGCTGAAAAGGTTTTTAGCGTTTTCAAAGTGAAAAAAGAAAACGACAACTATTATAAATGGGATAAAGGGCAAGCCTTCCGCGTAGATAGAACCGATGGCTATGGCACGCTGCGCGCCGATAGATCACGCCCAAAACGCCGCAACTACGGCGCAACCGAAGCCGGCTATGTTGCGGAAGAATTCGCGCTGGAAACCGGCATCAGCGACCGGGAATATAGCAACGCTGATAGCGCGTTGCAATTAGAGCTTTCCAAAACACGCCGCGTGCAAGATGAAATTCTGCTGGATCAAGAAATTCGTGTGGCTGCTACCTGCCTGAACATCGCAAATAATGCCGGCTCTATTACCCTCAGCGGAACAAGCCAATGGAATAACGCCGGATTTGTCAGCCAAACTAGCGGCCAGCATTCCGCCATTTATGGCGAATTTGAAGCCGGAAAAGACACAATCCGCAAAAATACCGGCGGATTGTTTCCCAACACCGTGGTTATTCCCTATAGCGTGGCAGCCATTATGAAAAATGACCCCGGCTTGGAGGATCTGGTGAAATATACGCACCCCGATTTGATGGAACAAGGGCTGCTGCCGCGCACCCTGTGGGGCATGCGCGTGCTGATACCAACGGTGGTATATACCACTTCTGTTGAAGGCGAACCATATGTGGGCAATGATGTATGGGGAAAAAATGTGTGGATGGGGTATATCAATCCCGAACCCGGCTTAGACATCCTAACGTATGGATTGATTTTACGCGCGCGCGAATGGCAAGTGAAAAGCTATCGGGTTGAAGAAGAAGATTCTACCATCTTCCGGCCGAGCATTCTTCAGGCAGAAGCGTTAATCGCCGCCGATTGCGGCTATCTGATACAGTCTGCTATCGCATAAGGAGCGAGGCTACAAGGAGTTGCAAAAAATGGAAGAAATATACGTGGAAGAATTATATGCGGCGGCGCCCATTCGGCACGACGGAAAGATGTTTCATCAGGGCGAGCGGTTCCCAACGGACGATTTGGCTCCGGCAACCATCGCGCAGCTGAAGGCGGTAAAAGCAATTGCATCTGCCGTTGAAGTTGCCCCGTATGCGCTGGTCGAACAAACGTATGCGCTGCAAGCCGAAAACACTACGCTGCGCGCCGAGCTTGAAGCGCTGCGCAGCCAACTGCCACGGCAAACACGCAAACAAAGCGCCGATTCCGCAGAATAACTTGGAGTACCGCATATGGCAGGATTACCGCCAACAATAACCGACGCAACCGTTATCTTAACGTTTGGCGCAGGCGGCGTGTATTATGGCTACTGCGAAATTGTGGATGTGCTGTTTGAATTCCCGAACAAAGCGGCGTATGTTACCCTAACAAACAGCGTTGTGGCGCAGGAAATTACCTACGCCGCGCAAGAATTGCAGCAGCGCATTGATACCGTATATGTTATGCCCTATCTTGGATCCGACGCTGGCATTACCCTTACCTTGCGCGAAATCAACGCCAAATTGGCGACCGCAAATCTCATCGATAGATATTTTCAAGGGGCAGAGCCAGATATGTCCCCCGCGGCGGCGGAACGGCGTTCCTATGCCGAACTGCGCATATTAGACATTGTCAACGGCATAGACCGCTGGGGTCCGGAGGTCGGTTCAGACGCCCAGCCGCGCGGCATGCTGCCGCAATATCAAATTAGCGCCGGCGCTACTATATTGCCGGATCCAAATTCAATGGATCCGCGTGACGCCAAACCGGTGTTCAGCATGGGGCTTTCGCGCTTCCGGCAAAACGACATCATGTAAAGAGGAAGCAGCATGACGCATCACATCCATTCTGCGCACGCGCACCCATTGCATGGGCACACAACCCGGCAGGCGCACCCGGCGCATGCGCGGCACGGGCACACACACGCCGGCGCAACACACCATAAACAACCGGGTATGCATGGCCGCGCCGGGCGTGAGGCGCTGGCGTTCGGCGCCACCATCGATCCGTTTCATCACAAAGGGCAAGCAAAACACCAAGGATAAACTATGGGACAATATGGATTCGTAACGCTGCAAGTTACCGGCGCAGCGGCAAAGCGGCGAAAATTTGCCACATGGGGCGAAACCATCCATTCGCTGGCGCCGGCGTGGGAATTGATAGCGGAAGATTTGCGGAATGACGCGGCAAATCAGTTTACGGCTGAAGGCGGCGTTTTTCGCACGGGCCACTGGGCGCCCCTTCGGCCGGCGACGGTAAAAGACCGGCAGCGCAAAGGTTACCCCGGCGCGCATCCCATTTTACAGCGCCGCGGCGATTTACTGCAATCGTTAACACAACAAGGCGCCACAGGGCACACCGAAGAAATAACCGCTACATCCTTAACCTTTGGAACACGCTACCCAACCGCGGCGTTTCATCAATTTGGCACACGCAAAATGGCGGCGCGGCAAATTTTGGGTATTAGTTGGCAGCGGCAATCGGGTATTGTACAGCGGCTGAATGAATATATTCAGCAAACGATACGCGGGGCAGGATTGCAAGCATGATAAAAAAACTTGGCGCGGCGGCGCAAACTGCGCTGGCAAATACGCTGAACACAAACATCAACACGCAAATAGACGCCGTAGCGGCAGCCTGGAATGATGGTATTCCGCTGCCGCATATTACAAACATTTATGCCGGCTACCGCACCGTCATCGGGGAGTATCCCGCTATTGTGGTGAACGCACAAAAAGGGAAACAAACCGCCAATGGCGCATCCCTTTGGGCTGAAATAGACCATATTGTTGAAATTACCGTCATTGTTCAAGCTGACGACGCGCCAACACTCGACGCGCAAATACAGCGATACTTGGTGGCCATTTGGCAAGTTCTTATGCAAAATCAGCAGCTTGACGGCTCACTAAGCGGATTAGCGGGCGTAGACCCGATGGAATATGGCCGCAGCGGCATGTACCCGCTGGAAAAATCGACGCTGCTTATGGAAGCCGCTGCCTGGAGTGTAACAGTGCATGTAATTGAAAGCGTATAACATCAAAAAATAAGGAGCTGCAGATATGCCGATAACTGCGATTCGCGAGAATCAATATTATATTGGGTTGGGAAAACAAACCGGATGGGGCGTTCCCTCTGCGAGTACAAATATATTTTGGCGCTGGTTAGATGGAACAGACGCCAACCCGGAAATAAAGATGCAGCAAGAATACCAAGGGGATACGCTGCCATTTGAAACGCTCATCTACAAAGAGAGCCAGCATTGGGTTATTAAGGTAAAAGAATACGCGCGGCCAATTACCGCCGGCTTTGCCCTGCATGCGCTGCTGGGGTCATATTCCGATTCGTATATGGCGCCCATTGCGCAAACCAGTTTGTCTCTTGGCGTTGGGCCGGGCGCCACCAGCATAGAAGTTGCCGCAAACTTGGGAAATTTGGGAACCCTTGCTGTCATGCTGGATGCAGGCTTAGTAACTACGGGAACACCCGAAGTGGTTACCCTGAATTTAGCCAGCGTAACCGGAGCCGGACCCTATACCTACACCTTAAGCACTGGCGCCGTGCAAAATATGCACCTAAGCAACGCCGCTGTTATCAGCGCGAGCACGCATACCCTTACCCGCCAGCCACTAACGTATGATCCGTATACCATCTTCACATCATTTAACGCCGCCGGCAATCTTGAATTCGATATCCAAGATTGCGCCTGTGTAGAAATGAAAATTACCGGCGAAAAAGGCAAACCGATAGTGTTGGAGCATACATGGTATGGCTCGCTGGCCACTAAGAATTCCACCCTGTCATCTCCCTTTTTTGAAGGACAAAATGTGA
Source organism: Chloroflexota bacterium (assembly GCA_021778805.1). Lineage (GTDB taxonomy): Bacteria > Chloroflexota > Ktedonobacteria > Ktedonobacterales > JACDGC01 > JAJYBV01. The sequence goes on from JAJYBV010000003.1 coordinate 64,785, forward strand.
TTGGTTCGCCGGGGTCGCCGTTTCTGTTTTACCAAGGCGCCGCAAATTGGCTGGTAGATGGTTTATCGACAGGCAACGCCCTAACGGTAACGAAATTTGAAATCGACATTAAAAATTCTACGGGCGCGGAAGATATGCAAAGTGAAGCGCTGAACCCCAATTATTTTCTGCCGGGCAACGCAAAAATAACGGGAACCATTTCCGTTTTGTTTCAAAATTACAACCAATACCTTGAAACGTATTTTGGCGGAACAGCCAATACCCAAGATAGCTATTTAGTGGGTTTAGGCTCTTTCAACGCTAAATTTGTGTCAGACCCCATTGATAGCTTGGCGCTTGGGCTGCCTTACGTAAACTATACTGCCGCAAAAATTACCCCCAAACTGGATGGTAAGCCATTGCCGCAAAATTTGGTGTTTACGGCGTCGGCGCCATTGGCAAACGCCGTTCCATTTACGGCGACCCTCACCAATACGAATGGGAGATATTAGCGCACATGGCAGATGGAATAAATTTCGACACAATTGTAGAACAGCGCTATACCTTTACCAAAAATGGGAAAAGCTATGAGCTGAGCGACGCCATACCCGCGGATGTTATGATTGAAGGTTTGGCGCTGAAAAACGCAATGGACCAAGTAACGCGCGGTGGGCAGCAGGAAGAACAGCTGCTGAAATTACAAGAGCTGCAGCGGCTATCTACCAACATTGCGTTAAAAATATTTCAGCGCAGTGTGCCGGAGATGACGGCGCTGCTGCTGGAAGAAACATTTGATATTGATGAGCGGCTGCAAATTATTGCTTTTTTTTTGAGCCACCCTGGCAAAAAGTATGCCATGCGGCAGAACACTTTGAATCAGAAACCGCAGGCGCCATCGACGCAGCAGATATACCGCAAGCGACCGAATCGGCGCAGCTAGATGTAGTAGCCGTCATTGAGGCGATGAGTGAGCATTTTCACGAACATCACCGCGAAATTGTGGCGTTTAGCTGGAAGCTGTTCTGCGCAAAGTGGGCGCGGCTGTTAGATTGGACTGCAAAAGAGGTAGTTCGGCGCGCCAATGAGCAGCAGGAACGCGAATTTGAAAAACTGCGCAATGCGCATGAAATGCGAGGTATGTAAGTGGGCGACGATGTATTTGTAACCATCGGCGGCAATAGTATGCCGCTGCAAGACGCCATTGCCGGCGCAGAAGATAGTTTGCGTGGCTTTCAGGAACAGGCAAGCGTTAGCGGTGATACGCTGAATGAAACCGGCGGCGCGCTGGATGGATTTGGCGGCCGCGTTCAGGGATTGATTGGGCACTTGGGGCAATTAGCCACCCATTTTTTAACCACGTGGGCAGCCATTGAAACATGGCAGGGGCTAAACCAAATTACCGGATATGTGCATAATTTTGCCAACGAAATGATCCAGTTAAATATTCAAACTGAAAAAAATGTGAATAGCTGGCAATATCTCTTTGGCAGCCAACAAACTGCGCAGCAGCTTTCCAGCTGGACACAGCAGGAAAGCATTCATTTGCCCTTCACCCGGCAAGATTTAATGGGCGCCGTTTCCGCGCTGGGTTCTAAGCTTTCGGCGCAGCAAGTAGAACAATTTATTCCAACGCTTGGTGATCTTACAGCAACCCTTGGCGCGTCGGCGTTTGGCGGCCAAGGTCTTTCCCTGCAGCAGGCAGCGCTTGCGGTGATTGATATGATGGAAGGCCGCAGTATGATGCTGAAGCAGGAGATGAAGATAGATCCGGCTCAACTGGTGCAATATGGTTTAGACGCCACCGTCAGCAAATCCGGCGCCGTCTCCGTACACGACCCGAACACGCTGATTGGCGCGCTAGAGGCGTTTTCAAAACAGCGCGGGCTTGCCGGGGCAGCAGCGCAAACCAGCACCGATACATTTTGGGGCGCATGGTCGAGTATGGTGGATAGATTCCAAAATTTAGAGCTTGCCACTGGCAGCAGCCCATTTGCGGTTTTGAAAACCGATTTAAACGCGATTGCCGCGTGGTGGGACGCGCACCAAGGAATGATTACCCAGCTAGCTGATAGCATAGGAACCACCTTAGCCACTGGCCTGCAGGCCGCCGGAAACGGCGCCCAAGCGTTTGCTGAAGGCTTTGCAGGAATACAAACCAACTCTTCGGTGTTTGGCGCTCTGGGGGCGTTGGTAAAAAGTATTGGCTCCGACGCCGGCAGCCTATTCAGCGGTTTAGGGCAGGGGCTTACAAACGGCTCTGCAATGCATGGATTAAGCACGGTCATAAGCAAAATCGGCGCGATATTAGCAAATCCGCTGGTGAAAAATGGCGTTCAGGCAATAGGGGAACTGCTCGGCTTTTCGCTCGGCGCCGGATTAAACAGCGCGGCGCTTATCGTTACACTCATTCAATCTGCCCTGCAATGGCTTACTCAGCACGCCGCGGCAACACAAGCGTTTGAGTATTTTTTAATTGCGTTGGCAGGCGTAATAACAGCCTCCCTTGTGCCGGCGTTTGCGGCATGGGCTATTGGCGCTACGGCGGCGGCAATTGCGCAAGCGGCCGCGCTATTGCCCATATTAGCCATTGCCGCCGCTATTGCCGCATTGGCGCTGGGCATAGACGCCTTAGTTACCCATTGGAGCCAAATTTCTGAGTTTTTAGGCGCGCAATGGAATCGCTTTACGGCGTGGCTTGCCGGATTGCCCAGCGCTATTTCTACCGGACTGCAAACCATTTGGAACACACTGTATGCATGGATCATCTCATTGGGAACCGATATGGCGCAATGGGGAGATGATATGATGCAAAACTTTATCAATGGCATTACCGGCGGAGCCGCGCGGCTATGGAATGCGGTTACTGGCGTAGCCGGCCAAATTGCCAGCGTGTTTCAGCACTCTACCCCGGCGCAAGGGCCACTGGCCGGCGATGATATGTGGATGAGCCATATGATCCAAAGTTTTGAAGATCAGCTGACGAATGGAATTCCCATCATTGCGCGCGCGTCGGTATCGGTAGGTTCTGCCATCCAAAGCGGCATTGTTGGGCAGCAAAGCAGCGCCGGCGTGGCGTCAACCTACAGCAGCGCCTACACCACAACCTATGGCGCTACCGCAAATACGCTGCATGTATATGCGCAGAACGACACGCACATAGAACGAGTGGTGCGCAGTGTTTTGGCAGATACAAACCGGCAAGGAAATTATATGCTGCGCCGCGCCGGCGGCTTTGCAAATTTTGGGGGAATTGGATGACGTATTTCACGACGTTGCAGGTGTGCAGTTTTAACGCTATCACCCAAACGTACACCACGGTGTTTGACCTGAATAATCTAACATCGACCTTTTTAACGGCTACCAAGATGGATCAGCCGCAAAAAGCCATTGCGCGCGGCTTTAATATGCGCACGCCGGGTGAGTATATATCGAAACAGCAGTATAAAAATCGGCACATACAGGCCAGCGTAAACATTCGGGGCGCAAACACAACCGCGCTGCTGGCAACCGTGCGCAGCCTGATTGCGGCGATAGAGCAGCCGCCCTATTATTTAAAAGTGCAGCTGCCTTCCGGCGCACAATATAGCTACATTCAAGTGCGCGCCGTAACCTACACCATTCCATCCGACACAATGGCCATATTGGCCGGCGCGCTGCATACAATAAGCATAGATTTTGAGTGCGATCCCTTCTTTTTAGGTGATTGGGTAACATTGCAAAATGTATTGATGAACCCCGGTTTTGAAGCGCCGGCCACAAACCCCGTTACCGTTTTTCTGGACGCGCTGAATAACGCCGATGCGTATACGGTTGCGCTGGGCACAGCGCCAAGCGTTTCAGCCAACGCTATGACGATACCAGTAAGCACGTGCTTAACCTTTGGCTCACCAGCGTGGCGCAGCGGCATTTGGACGTTTTTATTTACCGCCGCAAGCGGAATGGATATGGTGTTTGGCGCTAATTTTACGAATATCTCTAATTTGCTTGGTGTTACCCTTACCCAAACTTCGTTTAATGTTACACAAATTATCAATGGTATTAATGACACCGCGCAAACTGCCGCTATCAGCCTGACGGCCGGCGCCGAATATTGGCTGCAAGTATACGAGTTTCCGGTGTTTAATGGGGCGCCGGCGCAAATTACCGCAACACTATACACCAATAACAGCGGCAATTTAGGAACGCAAGTGGCAACGATTACCGGAATGAGCTTTATAGCGGCGTATAGCGGCCTTTCGTGCTTGTGGAACCGCGCTGGCTCTCAAACACTCGTTATAGGCGCCACTGGTGTTTCTGGCAGTGTGCAGCTGTTTGGCCCCGGCGGATGGTGGTGGAATGGCGGATCGGGCAGCGTAGGAATCTGCGCCGGCGCCTGGGAACAAACAGTTGCCAATACATTTTCCGGCGGCCCGGTTAGCTCCTTAGGCGCATTTCGGATAGAGCTGCCGGCGTCGGGCATGTGGATGTGCACCCTAACCAACGCAAACCTTGCGTCGGCAGCGCAAATTGCGGCAACAGCCTCGCCGGTTGCCCCGAATATGGAATATTCCCTATCGTTTTGGATGCTGGCGCCGAATGTTGGCAATAATTGTTATATCGAATCGGTGGTGAATTTGTACGATATCAGCGGCAACTATATTTCCAGTATCGTCTTAACAGAACAATTGGGGAAAACTGCGGCATGGCGCCAAACCGTAGCGTCGTATACAACCCCTTCAAACGCCTATTATTGCGCCTTCCAGATTGAAATGTTTGATAGCGTATCAGCTGAATCACCCAGCGCAACCATTTGGATAGATAATGGGCAGATGTATGCTGGCGCGGCAAACAGCGTGCCCTATTGCGAGTTGCGTTTTCCGGCTGGCCCCGCGCAGCTGCTGGTTAGCGGTCTGCTAGGAGATGTTGCCGCGCCGGGCACATTGGCTATTGGCGGTTTGCCGGCAGGCGGTTCGCTGCAGCCCAATAGTATTTTTACGGCGTATGTCGGGCGGCGGCAATATGCAGCGCAGCAAACGCGCATTATTACCCCTGCGCTGTGTACATCGCAAGATGGTTTTTTGCAGCAGCAAATGGCGTATCCATCTGCATTGGGCGGCTATATCGCGGCGTTTGCCGGCGCGTCGTCTAATTATTCCGCAGTATTCGTTCCGGCTTCCTTGCAGGAATACACGGGCACATATCATCTGTTTTGCCGCGCGCTGATGCAAGATTCAACCTATAGCACCCGAACCCTGCAAGGGGGCGCCTATGAGGCAAAGAATTATTGGGGCGGCTCGCCGCAGCAGATTTTGGGATTGGCGCAAACCGCGGCGATCACCCCATTTACCGCGCAAAATACCTGGCAGATTATTGATTGCGGCGTTCTCACGCTGCCGCCATTTCCAAAATCTGACCAAATTCAGCTTACGCACGTAGAGGGACTGCCATATGTGCAATCGACGAATGCGCAATTTGGCATGTGGGTGGATTGGCTGGCGCTGCTGCCGGTGGAAACCGAATTGATTGCGCTGACGTTTCAAAATCCTGCATCCAGCAGCGCCGTGAGCGGGTGGGTGTGGCTGTATGTGGATGGCTCGCAGCCTACGCAAAAAAGTGTGAGCTGGAGCATAGAGGTTACTGCCGCGCCGAATATGCAATTAAGCGGCGGCGGCCCGGGAACCATGCAGCAAACCAGCCCCAGTGTTATTGCCACCGCAGATGAATCGCTGCTGCTAGACCCCACCATTACGACGCCAAGTGGTATCAGTGGGGTAAATCAATATATTGCGTTTATCAGCGACAGCGCCGCGAATGTATTGAATGTTGTTTGCGAGCTGGGATACGCGCCGCGCTATCTTTACCCGAGGTGATGGATGTATGCTGAAAAGCGGATTAAGTGTGTATTGCTATTCGTTAAGCAACCCGGTGCGCGCCATAAATTATACCCAGTATGTTACAAACCTGTCATTCACCACGGTAGCGCCGGGCGGCTTTGGGCAGGCAACCTGCACGATATTGCTGCCTGATAGCCGGGTATTTCATCCGGAACTTCAGATTTTTGCGCGCATGGCCATTATGGCGCAGCGCACGTGTGTTTTTATCGGTGAAATTGCGGAGGCGCCCCTACTTAATTCAGATACGGAAGAGGGCATTTCTATTACCGCATTGGGGTTAGGCGCTACCTTGCGCGACGATCCGGAAGATGTAAGCTATTCGGCGCAAACCCCACTGCAAATTGTGAACGACCAATTTACGCGCCGCGCCGCATATTTGGTGATTGATCCGGATACGTCTGAGGTATTTCCAGATCAGCCCAGCGCAACCTTCTCACCGGCGTATACAGGGCGCAATATGGAAGAGGTCATTGCGGATGTAGCCATTTTGGCTGGTGTATATAGTTGGGGAACCTGGGCGCACCCCACGCATGTAGACGCTTTAGGCTTTCCAACCGGGCAATTGACGGTGCGGAAAACCGATCGCGAAACCGTTGCGTATCAGGCAAGCATATCTGGCGGGGATAGTACGCGATACACCATTTCGCCGAGCATGGAACGCGCATACAATGTGATAGCAATAACGTTTAACGATGCTAGCCAAACACCGCCGGTTGGGACGGCGGTATATACGGATCCGCGGCTGAATGCGGATGGCAGCCAAGGCACAGCGCCATTTCGGCGGCGAAAATACAGCCGCGATATGACGACGGTTTCAATGGTTTCAATGGCGCAGGCGCAGGCGATTGCGAACGCCTATGGCGCGCAGATGCAAAATATTTCAAATAAAGTGGAACTTACGCTGCGCAACCTGCAAAACGCCGATGGCGCGCCGATACCGCTTTGGATGGCGGCCGCAGATAAAAATATTGCGGTGCCAGAGTTAACGCCGCGCGGCGCTGCAATTTCTGCAAGCTATACGCCGGGAACAAATCTGTTTTATATTGTGCAAACCACGTATACCGAAACCGCAACGGATATGAACGTGGTATTGGAATGCGATAACTATATTGATACGGCAAACATGCAAATAGCGCGCTTGCAATTGGCGAGCGATGCGCTGGCGCGCAGTAAAACAACAACCGGCGCAGTGCAAACGTCGGGCGCGCCAGAAATTGGGTATTGCGGCCTATCGCTGCCGAGCATGGGCGCGGGGCAATCGGCCAGTATTGTTGTGCATTTTAAGACCATAATGAAGCATGTTCCAACCTCTATTACGCTGAACGCGGTGCAAACGGCAAATGTTTCCACAAGTAGCGCAAACAGCATGACAGCGTATGGATTCGTTCTAACGCTTACGGCGTTGGCAGCCGGCGCAATGACGTATTACGCAACATATACCACGGTAGGGAATTAGCAGATGACGGGAACCCGAACGTATAACGCGGCGCCGCGGCTGCAAACGATAGAATCGCAATTAGAAACCAATGCGTCGCAAATAGCGTCGTTAACAGCGCAGGTAAGTAGGTTAACCGATATTATGGAGAAATTAACGACAACGGCAGCGGCGCACGCCACGCATATAGACAACTTGCGCGAAGAAAACCGACGGATATCCCAAGCGCTCGATTCGTTAAATGGCGTCGCGGCGCAGCGCCAAAACCAAACCAACGGACAATTATTTCAGGCGTCTATTTCGGGGGCGCAAATGCTGATGACGGTGGTTTGGATTGTGATAGGGTATTTATTAAGCTGGGCGCTGACTCAAAAATAGCACAAAGGATACATACACATCATGGATGACGTTAACAAAGAAAAATGCGGCGAGGTGGCAGGCCGCGCGGCGCTGATTATTGGGAATGAATGCGAATTTTGGGGCATACAAGAATTTGTTGCGGCGGCGCGGTGGGCAAAGGCGCATGGGATAGACACGATCAACCCAAAGCGCGCCAATGGAGCGGATCGTTGGTATAAGAAGGCGGCGCAGTTAGCAGAAGAATACCGCGCGGTAACAGCCGAAGGGGTGGGCTATATTCCATTTGGTTATGTTTACACGCTGCCGCGATGCTATGGCATGGGGTATATAGAGGCGCAGGCAGAGCTGATGATAGAGATGCAGCGCACAATTGGCGCCCTGCAGCCCGATACTATTGGCTGGGTTATGGCAGATATGGAGGTGGAAATGAATGGCAGATTAGATTGCGCGGAGTGTTTTACGCAATTATTGGCGCCGGGCCGCGATTTGCTGTTTGTAACCAGTTGGGCCGATCCGCGAGAGCAAAATTGGCTGGGTGTGCTGAACATTTTGCGGAACTGTTTGAACTGCTTTCTGCCGCAAGCGTATAACGATTGGCTGGAAAGCAGAGAATATGCGGAGTTGCCGCAAGATATGTGCATACAAACGATGATTGACCTGACGCAGGAGTTTGGGGCAAATCAACAAATAGCTATTGCACAAGCGGCAAAGGCGCATGGGCAAACAACAATATGGATGTGGGAATATCAGGCGGCGCTGCGAAACCCCGCGTTGGTAGATGAGCTAGTGAGGGAAATGCTATAAAATAGGTGGTTGTTTCTATAATGGAAACAACCACCTTTCAGTATCCTCAACGGATCGAATGGCAATGAAACATATGCAACGATTTATTGCAGTTCAACCCTTTGTCACCTTTCAGTATCCTCAACGGATCGAATGGCAATGAAACGGCTATTTTCAGCACCAGTCACCAGTCCAGGCGCTACCTTTCAGTATCCTCAACGGATCGAATGGCAATGAAACCGCAAGGCTTAGCCTTGTGTAACCCGCAACAGGCAACCTTTCAGTATCCTCAACGGATCGAATGGCAATGAAACAGCGATTGCTGGCGCTGACCGAATTTACCAAGCAAATTCTCCTTTCAGTATCCTCAACGGATCGAATGGCAATGAAACTGCGCGATTGCGCAAGCGCAGGAATACCGGGACGATCCTTTCAGTATCCTCAACGGATCGAATGGCAATGAAACGTCATCGTCACAAATAATCCATACAACCAATTATCCGCCTTTCAGTATCCTCAACGGATCGAATGGCAATGAAACACTCCGCAATTATGGAGAAACGTTTTTAATCCGTCACTTTCAGTATCCTCAACGGATCGAATGGCAATGAAACATAGTCTGACACAACGCTGCGCAATCGCGCAAGCGCCTTTCAGTATCCTCAACGGATCGAATGGCAATGAAACTGCGGCAGACTTTGCCGCAAACGGCTACCCTGAAACTTTCAGTATCCTCAACGGATCGAATGGCAATGAAACATTTCCGAATCAGAATTGTCCTGCTCCTGCACCGCCTTTCAGTATCCTCAACGGATCGAATGGCAATGAAACTAACGACAATGGCAAAATATGATGTAACTTTCAAATGCTTTCAGTATCCTCAACGGATCGAATGGCAATGAAACTCACGCGCTGCGCGCGGCGCGGCGTGATCGGCACAATCTTTCAGTATCCTCAACGGATCGAATGGCAATGAAACGTTACAGCGCGTTACATCGCGATACATCGCGTTACACTTTCAGTATCCTCAACGGATCGAATGGCAATGAAACCGACGCGAGACATTCAAATCTACGACAACATCCACAGCTTTCAGTATCCTCAACGGATCGAATGGCAATGAAACACCCTATTTGTATGAGCAATTTGGGAAATACGAACCTTTCAGTATCCTCAACGGATCGAATGGCAATGAAACACCACTGCTCTGAAAATATCACAGATTATTCTTTCAGTATCCTCAACGGATCGAATGGCAATGAAACATATAGTTTCTCCCCGCGAATGAGAAACGAACGACCTTTCAGTATCCTCAACGGATCGAATGGCAATGAAACATATGACCCCAACGACGTGGTCGCGGCGCGGCCCCCCTTTCAGTATCCTCAACGGATCGAATGGCAATGAAACCTCGAACCAGATGGCTACGTAGTCATCCGGATTTTTGCTTTCAGTATCCTCAACGGATCGAATGGCAATGAAACTTACATCAGTAATCTAAATAATCCCTATCCCCTCGCCGCTTTCAGTATCCTCAACGGATCGAATGGCAATGAAACAACGAAAGTAAATACGTTGCCTGATTCAACGCTTCGATCTTTCAGTATCCTCAACGGATCGAATGGCAATGAAACATCAACAGTATTTCGTTCTGTCTGTAGGCGTCGAGCTTTCAGTATCCTCAACGGATCGAATGGCAATGAAACTTTCATGTATCCGTTGATGATGTGTTGCACGCTGCTCTTTCAGTATCCTCAACGGATCGAATGGCAATGAAACTTAGTCCAGTCATTGACGAATGCCGCAAAAACAGAGATCCTTTCAGTATCCTCAACGGATCGAATGGCAATGAAACGCAGCATGGGAAATAGTAACTATGTCATTTTTTTTTTCCTTTCAGTATCCTCAACGGATCGAATGGCAATGAAACAGCATTCATCCCTCCATATCCATCACTGCTGCGAATATCTTTCAGTATCCTCAACGGATCGAATGGCAATGAAACACTAATGCCAGTAAACCGGCTGATTGACGCAATACCTTTCAGTATCCTCAACGGATCGAATGGCAATGAAACAAATTGTTACCGTTACGAGTCCCGCGACGGGATCATCTTTCAGTATCCTCAACGGATCGAATGGCAATGAAACCCACCGTAGAAAGCCGCGCGGGATACTAACTCACACACCTTTCAGTATCCTCAACGGATCGAATGGCAATGAAACATAGATGTCATATACGTATTCGCTATATTGACGCCACTTTCAGTATCCTCAACGGATCGAATGGCAATGAAACTCATCTGACCTCATCGCCATGGATTGTTAATTCCACGACCTTTCAGTATCCTCAACGGATCGAATGGCAATGAAACATCGGGAATCTGCTACGATCCGCGGTATGGATCCAGCTTTCAGTATCCTCAACGGATCGAATGGCAATGAAACGCCGGTACTATCTGCTGCATACGTAAAATTGCTAAACTTTCAGTATCCTCAACGGATCGAATGGCAATGAAACAACAAATATCGATAATTTACAACTAGTCCTGCAATCCTTTCAGTATCCTCAACGGATCGAATGGCAATGAAACTGACCAGCGCCATTTCCGAGATACCCACGAATCCGGTCTTTCAGTATCCTCAACGGATCGAATGGCAATGAAACAGTAACAACTTGTGCAATCCTGCATAGGTGTACGTAGCTTTCAGTATCCTCAACGGATCGAATGGCAATGAAACCTGCCGAGCAGCTGTACCACGAATACCTGCAGAAGTCTTTCAGTATCCTCAACGGATCGAATGGCAATGAAACGTAGAGCACCTTTAGAACAAAGGTGCGTTAGGATAAACTTTCAGTATCCTCAACGGATCGAATGGCAATGAAACCAGATTTTCCCGCATTAGTCCCTACGTACACCTATGCCTTTCAGTATCCTCAACGGATCGAATGGCAATGAAACGTGTCGTTATGCTTGCCATGTTAGCCTCCAGTGTGATCTTTCAGTATCCTCAACGGATCGAATGGCAATGAAACTTCATGGGGTATGAACGGAATGCACCGTTCATTACCACTTTCAGTATCCTCAACGGATCGAATGGCAATGAAACTTGCACTATCCAGCTGCCACATGCACCGCATGAGCTCTTTCAGTATCCTCAACGGATCGAATGGCAATGAAACACGTACACTTATGCAATCCTGCATAAGTTGTTACTAGCTTTCAGTATCCTCAACGGATCGAATGGCAATGAAACAGTGTCGTTATGCTTGCCATGTTAGCCTCCAGTGTGATCTTTCAGTATCCTCAACGGATCGAATGGCAATGAAACAGCTTTTGCGGTGAGTATGGGATCGTGATACTCAACTTTCAGTATCCTCAACGGATCGAATGGCAATGAAACGTACACTTATGCAGGATTGCACAAGTTGTTAGTAGCTTTCAGTATCCTCAACGGATCGAATGGCAATGAAACTCCAGATGTCAGCCTACAGCTCAATACATTAAAGAACTTTCAGTATCCTCAACGGATCGAATGGCAATGAAACCAGCCTCAGACTGAGACGCTGTTTGACCTTCTGAATCTTTCAGTATCCTCAACGGATCGAATGGCAATGAAACAAAATCGCTCAAATTTGCATTCTGGCGCCAACGATTTCTTTCAGTATCCTCAACGGATCGAATGGCAATGAAACTGAACAGCCTGTCGAGCACTATTTAAATACGCCAGATCTTTCAGTATCCTCAACGGATCGAATGGCAATGAAACTTCGCCATTTATCCTAACGCACCTAGGCTAGAAAATCCTTTCAGTATCCTCAACGGATCGAATGGCAATGAAACATACACCAAGCATAGCTACTTCTTATGCTGAAGAATCTTTCAGTATCCTCAACGGATCGAATGGCAATGAAACATTGCAGCAGATTGCATCCTAGTCATTCTAGGCATTTTCCTTTCAGTATCCTCAACGGATCGAATGGCAATGAAACCGGAATCGATTCCGATATAACGCCAGCCAGTCATAGACTTTCAGTATCCTCAACGGATCGAATGGCAATGAAACCGAAGCGTAAAACACGTTCAGAACATCTCCATACGGAACTTTCAGTATCCTCAACGGATCGAATGGCAATGAAACAAGATTGCCAGCTGTATACGCGCTTACCGCTGACGCCTTTCAGTATCCTCAACGGATCGAATGGCAATGAAACTAGAATGACTAGGATGCAATCTGCTGCAATGCAGCCTTTCAGTATCCTCAACGGATCGAATGGCAATGAAACGTATACGCAGCTGAAATCATCGACTGCCCAAGTTATGCTTTCAGTATCCTCAACGGATCGAATGGCAATGAAACCTACTAACAACTTATGCAATCCAGCATAAGTGTATGAACTTTCAGTATCCTCAACGGATCGAATGGCAATGAAACGATATGCTACATGCGCAAACACGGCTGCGACCGAAGCTTTCAGTATCCTCAACGGATCGAATGGCAATGAAACGCAACTGTAGCATTGTAGCGCGAAAAGTTTATTCAGCCTTTCAGTATCCTCAACGGATCGAATGGCAATGAAACCCATTCGACGGATGATTGCAGATGCTGAAACGCATCCTTTCAGTATCCTCAACGGATCGAATGGCAATGAAACGAATACTGCGGGTGAGCTGTCCGATACACCTGCCATCTTTCAGTATCCTCAACGGATCGAATGGCAATGAAACAATGGGACGAATCTGCTCAACATGACGAACAGCATTCCTTTCAGTATCCTCAACGGATCGAATGGCAATGAAACCCAAATGACGCGCTTTCTATGGCATCATTGGAGGCTTAGCTTTCAGTATCCTCAACGGATCGAATGGCAATGAAACATCTGGCGATTTCTAAATCGCCAGAAAATTGTTCCTCTTTCAGTATCCTCAACGGATCGAATGGCAATGAAACTCGCTGAACGCGCAGGGTTTATTGTTCTATTAAAAACTTTCAGTATCCTCAACGGATCGAATGGCAATGAAACAGCTATGGGAACACCTCCACCGTCAAACCCGCCACCCTTTCAGTATCCTCAACGGATCGAATGGCAATGAAACTTGACAAGGTCGTTGCTGATGTTCGGCGTCAATTGCCTTTCAGTATCCTCAACGGATCGAATGGCAATGAAACGAAGCGATTCGGCTCCTGTATTTTGCGCTGGAGCATGACTTTCAGTATCCTCAACGGATCGAATGGCAATGAAACTTCCCGCAGTTACTGTTCCTTGTGTAGCGCGCTGAACCTTTCAGTATCCTCAACGGATCGAATGGCAATGAAACGGTTAATGCAACACTTCCAGCCGGAAGGGTGATACTAGCTTTCAGTATCCTCAACGGATCGAATGGCAATGAAACCATTCTCCGTTACAGATAGAGCCTGCTGAACACATTCCTTTCAGTATCCTCAACGGATCGAATGGCAATGAAACTTTTGAGGAGGCATTAAAAATGCCTAGAAGAATGACGCTTTCAGTATCCTCAACGGATCGAATGGCAATGAAACTTGGAATCCACTGACAGGTTGTGATAAGATCAGCACACTTTCAGTATCCTCAACGGATCGAATGGCAATGAAACACACGTATTGATAGAAGTAAAGATAGCGTCAGTTGCCCTTTCAGTATCCTCAACGGATCGAATGGCAATGAAACCATTGATATAACTCCTTAAAATTCGTTGTAATGCAGCTTTCAGTATCCTCAACGGATCGAATGGCAATGAAACTGACGCGATTGCCGGTGATCACCTCGCCGAGAAATCTTTCAGTATCCTCAACGGATCGAATGGCAATGAAACTAGCGCTGCTGGAGTGCATCGCTGATCGTGAATGTGCTTTCAGTATCCTCAACGGATCGAATGGCAATGAAACGTCTTCGGGACGCAGCGAATCTGTTGCGGATCGTGTCTTTCAGTATCCTCAACGGATCGAATGGCAATGAAACACTCGATCCGCTCCTGCAACGGGACACCACCGAAGTCTTTCAGTATCCTCAACGGATCGAATGGCAATGAAACGTGAACCATGCACCAGCAGATGAAAAATGCCGGATCTTTCAGTATCCTCAACGGATCGAATGGCAATGAAACTGCAACGAAACGCGGCGCAGTGGAAGAACTATTAGTGCTTTCAGTATCCTCAACGGATCGAATGGCAATGAAACACGATTTCGCGAACGCATCCATCTCACATCAGCAGACTTTCAGTATCCTCAACGGATCGAATGGCAATGAAACTTATGATCTCACCATCCTGATTCTCTCGCTAGAGACTTTCAGTATCCTCAACGGATCGAATGGCAATGAAACAACATGGAGAAACTGTCCGGCGCAACTGCGCAGAAACTTTCAGTATCCTCAACGGATCGAATGGCAATGAAACCTGGGCGCTTCAACTGCGGGTCACGCGCCTCAATGAGCTTTCAGTATCCTCAACGGATCGAATGGCAATGAAACAAATAGCGCACGCCGTCTCACATAGTTGCCCCCGCGAACTTTCAGTATCCTCAACGGATCGAATGGCAATGAAACGAACCAGAGAAAATGCACACGAAAATACAAACTAATCCTTTCAGTATCCTCAACGGATCGAATGGCAATGAAACATAAACGATTCATTATCGAGCGCGAATCGCGATTTTATCCTTTCAGTATCCTCAACGGATCGAATGGCAATGAAACTTTGCAGCGAAATTTGCCCGATACCGGCGCCGGGTCTTTCAGTATCCTCAACGGATCGAATGGCAATGAAACGTATTTCCGCCGCGAGCCAGGTTTTTCCGGCGCCGGTCCTTTCAGTATCCTCAACGGATCGAATGGCAATGAAACCTATGAATATGAGATATACATCTCACAAAAAAATTTCTTTCAGTATCCTCAACGGATCGAATGGCAATGAAACCGACGTGCTCGCGCGGAGGGGGGTTGCGCCGGAAGGCTTTCAGTATCCTCAACGGATCGAATGGCAATGAAACATCGCGCGCCGCCGGCGGCGCGATTTTTACCACGAGCCTTTCAGTATCCTCAACGGATCGAATGGCAATGAAACGTGTTCGCGACACCCGTTTGCACCCGCGCCCCGGCCTTTCAGTATCCTCAACGGATCGAATGGCAATGAAACGCCCATTTGATATTCATTGCAGCATTTTCGTCTCTGTCTTTCAGTATCCTCAACGGATCGAATGGCAATGAAACCCAACAGCATTCCCAGTCCTGGGGAGTGCTTGACAACTTTCAGTATCCTCAACGGATCGAATGGCAATGAAACCGCAGTGCGCTCCGCAAATACCC